>JAFDFH010000001.1 GCA_019309945.1 Deltaproteobacteria bacterium | reverse complement strand
GGGTTGCCTGGGGATGGCTCTTTTCATAAGGCTGTGTTTCCGGTTGCGTAACAGGTTCTTCCTTGACTTCTTCGATCGGCTTTGTAAAAGACAACATTTCAGGTGCCTTTTTAAAGGTGATTCGCAAACCCGGGTCCTCCGAGATAACCTCATACGGAAGATCCTTCTTCAAAGCAATTTCGATTCTGATCGTATGCCCATTTTCCGTCAATTCCGAAGTATTGATTGAGTTGATTAAATCAATGGTGGGGAATAAGGACGACTCGACTTTGTCGAGGGCTGTATCCGGAAAATAAAGGATCACCGCCGGGGGATAGGGCTGCTTAACGGACGTAAAGGTCAGTGGGACATTTCCCTCCACCAGAACCATGATCGATCCGGAATCCTCTTCCGCAGTTATTCCCGTTATAAGCTTTGGTTCGTTCGTATCGCCAGCTTCTTCCTGGCTTTGTCGGACTGACGCTTTCGGGGCACATCCTGCAAAAACCGCGATCAGAAGCGCAATAAAGAAGGCGATGACTCTCTTTCTTGACAATTTCCTGATGTTGTAATTCATTATTAGAATTCTCCAGGAGGTTTCTGAATTTTTAGTTCTTTTCTATCGATCGTTACCTTGCCCAAGATATCTTCAATCTCCTCTTCGACAATGATCCTGTCACTTAATATTTCCAGGATCCGGCCGGAGTGGAGGCCGATGTATGTTCCTTGGGCAACGATATATCCCTTTCCGGAAGCTTCTTCGACAAGAGCCTTGTTCCCGCTTGGTGCACGGATTACTCCGACAAGTTTCAGCTGGCTCAAGTCGATTTTCTCAAGAGGCGTAAGCGGAATTCGCTTTTTGGTTACTTTTTTTTCAACCCCCCTCCTTGCTTTCTTAACCGGTTCATCTTTAAACAAGGGGGCAAATGGATCAATCTTGTCCGTTTCTTCTTCTTCTTCAGCTTTTTCTGGCTTTTTCAAGTCAACGGCAGCTAGTTCTTTTGATTCCAAAGGTATTTTATCTTCATCGGTTGCTTTTGGTTCGGTTACCGGCTTCGCCGTCTTGGCAATATCTGCAACAGGTTCAGATACCGCTTGGACCGGTTCTGACGGCCTTGGTTTGGCTGTCTGGGGTTGCTGCACCTCATTTTTTTGAATAACGATCTTTTTTCTGACGGCCTGAAGTTTTTTAGTTGATTCAGCCTGTTTTTCACAACCCCCCAAAAGAAAAAACAAGCATATCAAACAAGCGATGCTGCGGAATATGGCAAAAGATTTAGTCATGATTTACTTTTTCTTTTCCTGTTTTTGTCCTTTGGCTTCAAGAAACCGGTAAGTGACGGCCCGGCATGAAGTGATGAGCGCACCATCCTTCTTTGGCGTTATTTTTATATTGTTGATATTGACGATTCGGGGTAGCTTCGAAACGTTATCAAAGAAAGTTTCAAATTCTTGATAGGTACCCTCTACCCGAATGTTTACCGGAATTACAGAATAAAATTCTTTCATTACTTCAGCTTGGGGTTGAAACAGTAAAAAATCCAAACCGGCTTCCTGACCGGATCGCGAAACGCTTGCCAGTAAATCCGGTATCTCTTTTTTTTCGGGAAGAGATTTTCGGACAATCTTGAATTTATTTTCGGCCTTGGCATATTCTTTTCGATATCTTTCCAGTTGGCTGGCTTTTTGTTTTGCCAAAACCAATTGCTGTTTGACCTGTTTATATTCCGTCTGTAATTCGTTAACTTTTTTAAATTTAGGAAGATAGGCAAAGTAGACAAAGGATCCAATGAGGATCATTAAAGTTGCGCAAAATATGAGGATCCTTTGAAGCTGTGATAGTTTCCCGATTTTGTCGAAGAAAGGACCCAGTGCTTCTAATGAGATGGTGAGCTTTTTCATTGTTTATTTGCACCTTATGTCTTTGAACGAGTCGGTTTGGGTGTCGACGGCCCACTTTTAGCAGCTTTTTTCGATGTCGATTTTCTACACGTGATTTGAAAACTTTTAAGGTATATATTTTTTCTTTTTATTTGTTTTATATTAGTTAAATTCACATTGGCATAGGATCCTTCGAGTCGCGTCATAAAATCGGCGATGGTCTTATTGTCTACGGCAATCCCATTGATGATGAGGTCCATTCCTTTTTCTTGAAAATTGGTGAACCACATTCGTTTGGCGATCACCATCCGCCCCATGCTGTCAAGCAGATGAACCGCCCCTCTCCGGCTCGCCTGGAGCTTTTTTATGACTGCAATCTTTTTATTCAGGATATCAAGTTCTCTTTTGATTTTTTCAATTTCATTTATTTTTGCTTGATACGTCGCCAGCTCTTTTTTGGTTTTTTCCACCCCGGTATTCAGATCCTGAATCTTTCTGTTCAAGCTGCCATTGTAATACACCAGGACCAGGGCAGCCAGAATAACAGAAGAAATATAGATAACGATCTGGCGCCGTATGTTTTCTTTTTTTCGTGATACACGAAAGGGTAGTAGATTGATTCGTATCATTTGTCACCAATTTTTCTGATAGCAAGGCCCATACAGATTGCGGCCTGGGGTGCCACGCGCTCAAGATAAGATGACTCAAAGCGATTCGTGTCTATATTGAAGTTGCCAAAAGGATTAATCATTTCCACTTCCGCTGATGTTTCGGTCGCCAGAAGTTGGCGGAACCCCTGAATGTTTCCCCCTCCGCCGCTAAGAATGATCTTTTCGATGTGATCATCCGGATATGATGAATAAAAGAAGTCAATCGCGCGTCTTATTTCAGAGCACCAGGCTCCGATCACCGATGTCACAATTTCTCTTAAATCATCAGCCGAGATTTTGTCCGTTTCGTTGCTGAATTTGATTTTTTCGGATTCCTCTAAAGAACAATCAATAAGTGAAACAATTTTTTGGTTTATCTCTCCACATCCCAAAGAAACGTCCCGCATGAATACGGAAGTATCTTGTTTAAGGATGTTCAGTGATGTCTTACTGGCTCCAATGTCAATCAAGGCGATATTTTCATCTGTGGAGTCATAATTCATTTCATAAATGCTTTGCAAAGCAAAAGCGTCCACATCCATTACACAGGGATTAAGCCCGGCCCGGTCCGCAAGCGCGATGTAGTCGCTAACGGTTTCTTTTTTGACTGCAACGAGAAGTACACTCATCTGATTGGGATTGTGCTCGCTTTCACCGAGTATTTGGAAATCGAGGTTCACATCACTAATGTCAAACGGAATGTATTGCTCAGCTTCTAAACTAATTGTCTCTTGAAGCTGATCTTCTTCCATGGTCTGGACATCAATCTTTTTAACAATAACTGATAAGCCGCCGGTCGAAATGGCAACATTCTGTTCTTTAATATTATTGGTTTTAAAAAGCTGACGGATGGAATTCGCGAGTTCTTCGGGGTCCCTGATGTTTCCTTCCTCAACTAACCCTGGTGGAATATCCAGCATCGCAAAACTTTTAAGACTTGGCCCTGCTTTTGTTTCTTTAACCTCTGCGACTTTTAACGTTCGCGAGCCTATGTCCAGACCTACCAGATCATTTTTTTTTGTAAAAATCATGATATTTTTTATTCACTAAATATTTTGTTTTTATCAGCAAGGCTGTATCCCAAGGCTAAAATGATTTTTCGCTTGGTTTCCATTCGGCACGGCATACCGTTTTCAATGCGCCCGATCGTCACAGGAGAGACGTTTGCCTTTCTTGAAAGTTCGGTTTTGCTCATAAGAAGAGATTCTCTAATTTTTTTTAAAGAATTTTTACTCATAAATTAATCTTCCACCTGCCATACAATAATGATTGGATCAAGCCTTCAATCTGTTTAGAAGAATTCTTCTAACTTGAACTGAATTGGTCTTATAGTTGACTCACATTATGTTTTGACAATTCTACCTTGTCAAGAAAATTATACTTAATTATACTTAAATTATATTAAATTACACTATATTGTGGCAAGTTTAGTACATTTCCTGCATATTGTATATGGTATATTAAAAGAGCACGAACCTGGATAAAATCCCATCAATCAAGGCGTGATGCTCAAATCAATATTGATTGTCGTTACTGCATCGCAGCAAGAAGGATGCCAATCGTACCAATGGATCACTCATGTTAGGCGAGAACAGTGCTATCCTTTTGAAATATCAATTTATTTTGGAACCAAAGATATTTGATCATCCAGAAAATTTAAATGGGTAAAAATCAACATATGAATAACAAATTTGAAGGGGACCTACATTTTTGTCGGCCCATTTTTTGGGGTCATGTCGAATGGCGCCAGATAACATCATCGCAATGATAATAAAGCTTTACCTTGACTTAAAACGTTAGTTTCCATATATGATTTAAAAAATAATAACGTCCCATCTGCAGGGTTCGGGTATAACAGGAAGAAATAGATCATCCCGATCAGATTCTGATGCGATTATTAACAAATCGGTAATGCTCCCTTAGTGATCTTGCTGGTGATAAAGGATATGAAACCCCGATCTTCCGAAGAAAAAGTAAAACCGTTCAGGCTCGTTAAATACTTCACCTTTACAAGCCTTGTGATCATTTTTATTGGAACGATTGCACTCTCCTTACTGAACACGCGTTGGGCCAGGGATTTGCAACTCAGGAAAAGTGAAGACTATGCCCGCTTGCTGGTAGAAAACCTTAACCATCAGATTTTTTTGAAGTTCGTCATTCCGGTCGCTTTAAAATTTGGCAAGATACAACTCCGCAATAAAGACCAGTTTGAACACATGGACAAGGTGGTTCGAACCACGCTTCATAGCTTCAAATTAGATATGGTAAACATCTACGATAAGAATAACATCATTTCCTATAGCTTTGATCCATCGCTCATCGGCCAAAAGGATTTAGGGGGTACGGGCTTTCAGAACGCACTTGCAGGAAAATCCACGTCACAGTTGGTTCAAAGAGGCAATTTTTGGGAAATGTTGCTCGGATTTCCAAAAGAAAGCATGTTGATTACATTTGCGCCCCTGCGCGCTGAAAAGCCGCTTTCCAGGATTTCGGGTCCGGTGCTTGGAGTGGTTGAACTTGTACAGAATCTGTCAGAAGACGATAAGAGCATTTTTAGCTTTCAAGTCCATATTATTACGACCTGTGCCTTGATCATGAGTGCTCTTTTTCTAGTTCTTCTTCTGGTGGTGAAAAGAGGTGAAGGCGTCTTTCAAAAACGGGCTTTGGAAAGACTCAGACTCAAAGAGCAGCTCAGTCGCGCCGAGCACTTGTCTACTTTGGGCGAGATGGTTGCCGGGATTTCCCATGAGATACGAAATCCTCTAGGCATCATCCAAAGTTCAGCCGAACTGTTAAAGAAAAAAATGTCCAGCCTTGATCATTCAAACCCTATTCCCGATATTATCGTTGAAGAAGCAGGTCGACTTAATTATATTATAACCGATTTTTTAAATTTTGCGAAACCAAAAATTCCGAACTTTCTCCCCTGCAATGTTACGGACGTTGTTGAAAAAAATATCATATATCTTGATTCACAGTTGAGGGAACAGGATTATCGGATTGAGAAACATTATGGGAATAACCTCCCTGAAATAATGGCTGATTCTGATATGCTGTATCAGGCTTTTCTTAATATCCTGATCAATGCCATGCAGGCGATGCCGGCGGGTGGAAAGATCCGGGTCGAAATCACATCGGATGAAAATAGGAATAACGTAACGATATGTTTTCAAGATGAAGGGGAAGGTATTGCGGAAGATATTATGGAAAAGATATGGGATCCATTTTTTACGACCAAGGGTAAAGGAACCGGGCTGGGCCTCGGGATCGTAAAAAATATTATCGAGTCCCATTACGGCAGCATATCGATTGACAATAGACCGGATGGCGGTGCTCACGTCGCCATCAAAATACCGATAGACCCGGGAGTATAAATATGGAGACAATTTTAATTGTCGATGATGAAAAAAATTATCCGCCGATATTAAGTGCGGTTTTGAAAGAAGAGGGCTTTGAAACCTTTACGGCCAACAGCGGGCCAGAAGCCCTTCAAATATTGGAAAATTCCGATGTCGACCTGGTGCTTACAGACATGAAAATGCCCGTAATGGACGGCATTGAGCTGCTTGAAAAAGTAAAAATGAAAGATCCGAAACTTCCCATCATTATGATGACGGCATACGGTACCGTCGAAAAAGCAGTCGAGGCGATGCAGAAAGGGGCTTACAACTATATCCTTAAACCTTTCGACAACGAGCGGTTGGTTATTTATGTGAACAAGGCCCTTGAAATGTATCGAATGGTCAAGGAAAACAGAGAGCTTCGCTCGGCTATGGAATCCCGATTCGGTTTTGGAAACATTATCGGAAAAAGTAAAGAAATGCAGGAGGTTTTCAAAACCATCCGGCAAGTTGCGCCCACCACGGCAACGGTAATCCTCGAAGGCGAAAATGGCACGGGCAAGGAGCTTGTTGCGAAATCAATCCATTTTAACAGCTCAAGACGCGCTAAAGCCTTCGTTGCGGTGAACTGCAGCGCGCTTTCGGAGAATCTTCTTGAAAGCGAACTCTTCGGCCATGAAAAAGGGTCGTTTACGGGCGCAATGGCCATGAAAAAAGGACGCTTTGAACTGGCTGACGGTGGAACGCTATTTCTTGATGAAATCGGTGATCTTTCACAAAACCTCCAGGTAAAGCTTCTGCGAATTCTCCAGGAAAAGGTTTTCGAAAGGGTCGGCGGAGTTAAATCGATCTCTGTCGATATCCGCATTATTACTGCCACGAACAAAAGGTTAAAGGAGGAGATCCAGGCAGGACGATTCAGGGAAGATCTTTTTTATCGGCTGAATGTGTTGTCCATCGTTTTACCGCCGTTAAGGGAACGTATAGAGGACATCCACGTGCTCATTGATCATTTTATAAAAAAATATAGAGATGAACGAAGATCCGACATCCCGATAGTGGATGTGGATCCAGAGGTTGAACGTCTTTTCTATGATTACAGATGGCCCGGAAATGTTCGTGAACTCGAAAATGTTATTGAAAGGGCCATAATTCTGTGTCCCGGAGAAATCATAACGGTTTCTGACCTTCCCAAGGATTTTAAGGACAATGTTTACGATACCCATCACCTTGACGGGATACCTGTAAATGCAAAATTACATGAAACCCTTAACAAAATTGAAAAAAAAATGATTGAAAGGGCCTTACAGTTGACCAACAATGTCCAGTCCAATGCAGCCGAATTACTCGGAATCGGAAGAAGCGGCTTTAACAAGAAAATAAGAAAGCATAGCATCCAAGTAACTTCTCAATAAGTTCCGGTAGGCCCGCTACGCCATCCGGTAATTTTTTTCAATCCTCGAAATATTCAATATATTCCTGTGGTTGAACCTGATTTAAAATTTGATCGCCTTCCTTGAATGCGAAAAAAAATTACCATTTTTCAAAGGTCTCAGTGTGCATTTTGCGGCAATTTTTCTGCAGCTTGGCCTGAATTTTGCTGAAACTCAAGTCTGATTATTTGTTATATCTTCTATCCCTGAAGGCTAGTAGTGGTTTTTTTTGATTACCGGCTTTGCTTTTAGACATAAATAGTTTCCAAGTGGAAACAAGCTTGTTTCCACTTGGAAACTATTCCTATTTAAAATATGGTTTCTAATCATGTAGTTTTTTAACTTAAAATTTAATTTAAATATAACCCATTGAAAAATATATGAAATAATTGGTTCATAGACAATGTGAATAATAAAGTACCAGTTTGGCAAACTATTTGCATAATTTAAAAACAACCTAATAATTTCTTTATCTGTTTTCCCCCTTAACGACTAATCGGTAATTTCTCGGTTAGTCGTTTTTTTTTGTAAATAACCCAAAGGATCCTTCCAAGAAAGAACTATCCGGCCACTTTCTCTCTAACCAGATCAAAATAGATGGAATCCGTAAAGTCAGAAAGTATCTTTTTATAGGCGTCGTTACTTCTATCGGGATCACCTATTTCGGCATAAAGCCAACCAAGATTGAAGAGCGCCTCGTCCTTCATGATGGAATCAGTCCTGGAAGCAACCATTTCAAAATACTGTGCTGCAGTCTTGTAATCCTTCGCTTCTTTATAGGAATAGCCCAGGCCGATTAAAATAAGATCTCTTAATGCAGGGTTATCGTCAAAGTCATCCAGGGCGGTATGAAAGAGTTCGATTGCCTTATCAGAATCGCCCGCGTTGTAGCAAATATTGGCATATGTTACCCTTGCAAGATTTCCCCCCTTTTTCCCTGAATACTTTTTAAGAATCCGTTGGAAATCTTTTTCAACCTCATGGTAAGCCTTGTTGGGGCCTTTGTCTTTTAAAATGGATTCGTATTTGGTGACACCCTTTGCCAGCATAGCTAAGGCCTGGTCCTCAGCTTTATTTGAAAAATAGCGGATTGCTAAAACAACGACAATGAGGACAAACAGCACGCTCAGGGCCAATGAAATTTGTTTTTTATATTCAATGGAAAATCGAATTAGTTTACTCGAAACGGTCAAAAACTCATCGGGTTCTTTTAAAAGTTGTTTTCGTGAGATCTTTTTTTTTGCCATTTTTCCTCCAATAATTTTATTTCGATTGCCGTTACCAGGTCAACGTTTTATAAATCCATCCTTTGTCTCCATCGGCATGCTCAATATGAATCCAGTTCCCTTTTCGTCCTAAAACCTTGAATGGAATCCCATCCTCAACTGAAAACCGTATTTCATAGCGGGGGCCTGGACCGGAACGAATATTGCATTTTGGTTTTATCGTAATAATTGATGCAATTTTACGGACAAGGGACTTATGGACCCAACCTTCATCCCCCTCGAAATCACGAATATGATACCAAGGACCGGATTTTTTTAAAACAAAGATGGGATAATATTTTTCCGCATTCCATAGAACATCATATGACGTGCCGGGTCCGGAACGGATGTTGGCCACCGGCACCGCAACGGCCAGGCGTTCGGCCAGGGCAACACTGCTGCAAAAAATAATCAGGGATGCGATAACAAGGGCATAAGGTTTCATGGACTCCTCATGGGCTGAATTAAAGAATCTTAAAACTACGCCGGCGACTGTCGAGCCGTGTAAGACCTTCTTCCTCGGCGGCCTGCAGGGCATTATTATAATCATCGGATGAAAGACGGATTGATAGTTCCTCCATTTCAGAAGCCCTGCCGCAAGGTCTGTATTGAGGCATGATATTTACATAAGTGTTCAAGGATATTTCCTTGGCGATAAATTTCATTATTTCCCGTGTTCCGGCCAGCCCGGATGGCAGTACAAGATGACGAATCAAAAGTCCACGCCTGGCAATACCCGCTTCGTCTATCTCAAGATCTCCCACCTGCCTGTGCATCGCGATAATCGCCCTTCGGGCCATTTCAGGATAATCTTTGGCCTTACATGTCGCATCGGCAATTCCCGGATCCCAGAATTTAAAATCCGGCATATAGATATCAAAAACACCTTCCAGGATTTTAAGGGTTTCGACACTGTCATAGCCCCCGGTGTTAAAAATCAAGGGAACCGAGAGACCTCCCTCAATGGCCCCTTCCAAGGCCGCAAGGATCTGGGGAACTACATGGGATGGGGTTACAAAATTTATATTGTGACAACCCGTATTTTGAAGTTGAAGCATCATGCCGGCCAATTGTTCGGAAGATTTCTCGTATCCATAACCTTTATGGCTGATATCGTAATTCTGACAGAAGATACACAACAGGTTGCAATGGGTAAAAAAAATTGTACCGGAACCCTGTGACCCCACCAGGGGAGCCTCTTCTCCAAAGTGAGGGCTATAGCTTGAAACATATGCTCTTTCACCGGTTTTGCAGATGCCCGTCTGGCCGGACATCCGGTCAACTTTGCATCTTCGGGGGCAGAGGGTGCAGGATCGCAAAAGTTCATAGGCCTTTTCGATCTTTTCCTTGAACAAACCGTTTTGGAAGGTTTCTATATAGGCAGGTTCAACGGACGGCATTGTTTTTATTATATATCTCCAGAATCTTCCATGGACGTCGCCAGACGATGGCAGGTCTGACGGGAAAATTCGAAATCCGAAACAAGATCCTAAGCTTCTTCCAAGACTGCGTTTGGAAGAAGTGGCCCCTTAGCCCCTTAGGGACAACTGTAACGGTAAAAACCCGAGCTATAAATGCCTAAAATGCCTAAAATGCGCTAAAGTGCCTAAAATTAAGGATGTTAATCATTATATAAAAAGAAGATGAAATTCCAATTTTGAGTCCCACGATTCCGCCATTCCATCATTCCATGTGTGAGATAAAATCAACGCCTCAATAAAGATGTATAGTTTCGATAAGTTGTAGAAATTCCGAGACGAATAATTATTAAAGGCCTAATCGGTTTGTGGCTCAACAATTATCTTTTGGGCCAGTCCGCGCCCAAGAACGAAACGATTAAAATCAAGGGCAATAACCATTGGCCCATTATTACTATTGGTAACAACCTCAATTTCATCTCCAAGTCTCAACCCCATGGTTAATAAGCGCATATGTGCATTAGTACCCCCGGTGAATTCTCTAATGACAAGTCGTTCCCCCTGTTTCGCCATCCCCAGAGGGATACGCTGAACTCGATCTTTAAGGCATTCGGAACAGATGCCGTAGATTTCCATTTTATGCTGGAGCATGTGAAAACCATACGTTGATGCAATTTCAACCTGCAGTTTCTCGATCGCTTCCTCCTTAAACTCAATGATTTTCCTGCATTTTGTACAGATCATATGATCATGATGTTGACCCAGGTGCCGGTGTTCATAGCGCACGTATCCATTATCAAACCTGTTTTTCTTGACAAAACCAAGGCGGCTCATCAGCTTCAGCGTATCCCTGACAAAATCAGATTTGAAACTGTATCCTTTTGCTTTAAGCAGCTGGATCAGTTCGTTGGAAGTAACATGACGTTCAGTTTGTAAAAAAACTTCCATAATTTTGAATCGATCTTCAAAATTATCAATTTCTTCTTGCTTAAAGAGTTTTCTGAACTGTTCCTTCTCCTGGTTATGGATGTGTTTCATATGGAATCCTTATGAGACCTTTGCAAAACAGCACTTTTTGCCCGCTTTCGGCGTCAGGCTCAAATTTCAATCCTCGAAATATTAAATATATTCCTATGGTTGAACCTGATTTAAAATTTGGTCGCCTTCCTTGAACGCGAACAAAAATTACCATTTTTCAAAGGTCTCCTTATTGGAAATTTAGCGGGTTGGACCGGGTATTTCGTAAGTCGTACACGAACCGGATGAACAGGTTCTTGTCGTTGATTTTACGCCTGAATTTCCCCCTGGGTTGTCAACCGCATAATTGGTTGAACTGATAATCCGTTCAAATTTTTCAGATTTACATTTTGGACACTTCATTTCAACCTCATCATTTTTGCTAATTACAAGCCACTCGAAACATTCCTGGCATTTTAGACATCTAAACTCATAGATCGGCATAGTGATTCTCCTTGATTCCGTTAGCGCTACTTAGTGTCCATCCAGAAACGGTCTTTTTGCCCGATCTCTGCGTTATGCTCAAAATTTTATCCTCGGAATATCAACTATATGCCTGTGGTAAAATTTGTCGCAGGCCTTGATCTCGAACAAAAATCCTCGTTTCTGGACGGACACTACTTAAAAATATTTGTATATACATCTTCTAAAGATTGTCAAGTAAATGGAGGATGAAGGGCCGGCAGTCTGACCTCAAATTGAGCCCCTTGTTCGGTTGCGGATTCCAAGGTTAAGGTGCCCCCATGCTTCTCTATTATTTCATGGCAAATATACAGGCCCAGGCCCGTTCCGAAACCGACGTCTTTTGTCGTGAAGAAAGGTTTGAAAATGTCCTGCCGTAACAATTCCGGGATCCCGGGGCCGGTATCCTTGCAACTAAAAAAAACCTGCCCCGTGTCCTTGTCATAACGAGTGGTAAGAATGATCGTTCCCTTCTCGTCGGCAATAGCTTGGATCGCATTTTTTATGATGTTCACGGCTACCTGCCCTAAATTCGCAAAATTTCCTTGAACGTCCGGTAAATTCGGTACATAATTTTCAACAAAATCTATATTGTGATGTTTGGACTGGTTATAAAGTACCCTTAAGGCATCCTGTATAACCAAATTAAGATCGACGGTTTCTGAATAGGTTTGGGTTTGCCTGGAAAGGCCGAGAAGACTGGCAACAATCGATTTTGCTCTGGCCAATTCCCCGTCTGCAAATTTAAGATCATCAATTAGATTTTCATCCGGAGGTATCTCTTTGTCCCACTGCTCTAAATCTTCAATAGCGGTCTGGATGAGACTCGTTACACTTGCAAGGGGGTTGTTCAGTTCGTGGGCAACACCGGCTACGAGTTGCCCCAAAGCAGCAAGGCTCTCCGAGCGGATCAACATTTCCTGGGTGCGCTCTTTTTCAATTAGTGTTTCTTTTAGTGCCCGTGTCCTTTGCGCCACCTTTTTCTCGAGATTTCTATTCAGATCCTCGATATGTTGATATGAACGGGCATTTTCAATCGCTAGGGCACTCTGGCTCGAAAGCGTTTCGAGAAGATCCAAGTCCTCTGGGGAAAAAAGATCTCCGGAGAGCTTTTCACCCAGTATGATAAACCCCTTTAATTGCTCTTTAAAGATCATGGGAAGGGCTATTTCGGCATGTAATTGCTCCATACCTGCAAGCACATCCTGAATTTCTGTATCCGTGACTCTTTGGAGTAAGTTCTTTTTTATGATCGGGTGGCGTTGTTTCTCCATAAAATTTATAAGGGCGGTTTTTTTGTCCACGGTCTTTGAATGGCGGGGATAATTATCCTTTCCCCGGGCTGAAAAATTTACAAATCCGAGCCCGGTTGGGTTGCATAAAAAAAGTGTGCAATTGTTAACCCGTATGGTGTCGGCAACGGTCTCGGTTAGACGTTTTACAATTTCATCAAGATCA
This sequence comes from Deltaproteobacteria bacterium, assembly GCA_019309945.1. GTDB lineage: Bacteria > Desulfobacterota > Desulfobacteria > Desulfobacterales > JAFDFH01 > JAFDFH01. Next base: position 20,208 of record JAFDFH010000001.1, on the reverse strand, counting down.
AGCACCGATACGATCATCTGGCTTACATTTTTAATGGTTTTCTGGTAATCGTATTTACCTTTGTAGAAAATTTGATCAACAAAATCCTGTACACTTGTTTTTAATGGTCCGAAAACAAAAGCAATCAGAAAGAAGAAGAATATTGGGAAATAGATGGATTCAGAAAAATTGAAATCTCCGAAAACTTTACTTGCAACAGTAATAATAAAGGCATAGAGCCCGGTGAGCAATGCCGTAAGAAGTGAATAGATCAGGCTCTTTTTAATCAGAATGCCCATGTCCAACAAATCGTGTTTATAAATACCCACGGCAAAAATAATGAAAGGAATAAAGCTTAAATTTCCCGGAGGATACACGGAATAACCGAGAATTGGGAAGACATTGAGGCCATTCATGAGACCCGTGACACCAAATCCGGCCAAAATGTATTTTAACCTGTTTTTGTGGATGCTGCTGCTCTCATTTTGAATGGCTTGATAAAGGATTACCAGGGCATAAATGGTGACAAAAAGACCAGCCATTCCGAAAAAGGGATAGAGTTTGCCCCCTTTTGCAAAAAAACCGAAAAAATGTTTTTCCATGGACTCAATATAAAGCGATGTTGGTGTGAACCACATCAGTATAAAGGCATAGGCATAGGCTAAGCGAACAATCCATTTGCGGTTGGAAATTTTTAGGTATGTGTGGAAAAAATGAATATACAGAGGGAAAAGATATATAATGAAAAAATGATCAATTCGGCTGATTCGGAGTGCTGTTTCAGGAGATTTTACATTAAAAACAATAAATATGTCGGCATAAAGAAAAGAACCCAGTATGCAAATGAGTAAAAAAAGGGTGTTAACTTTTGTTCTTCTTCCACGAAAAACAGTTAGGCCGGCAAACCCAAGGAGACAGCACAATGTAAGTAATGGAGGGATGCTGTATGGTGTCATCATTTGCCCCGTGCGACTTTTGTAAAATACTCTCTCTTTTCTAGCAGTTCACGCGCATGATCGCGTGTTGCCTGGGTAATTTTTTCACCCCCGAGCATTCTGGCGATTTCGTTTAAACGTTCTTTTTTACCGAGTGGGAGGATTGTCGTTCTCGTTCTGCCCCTGGAAACCTGTTTTGATATCCTGAAGTGATGGTCCCCAAATTTGGCAATCTGGGGCAAGTGGGTGATGCAGATGACCTGGTGGTAATTTGCAAGCAAAGCCAATTTCTTGCCTACTACTTCCGCCACGCTCCCCCCGATTCCGGCGTCAACTTCATCAAAAACCACCGTTTCAACCGATTGGGTCTCAGCCAGTATCGCCTTTATCGCGAGTATTACCCTTGAAAGCTCCCCTCCGGAAGCAATGGATGAAAGCGGTTTTAAATCTTCTCCCACATTGGGAGCGATCAGGAAGGTCGCACGGTCGATTCCGGTTTCATTAATGGTTTTATCTTTTGTTTTGAGATGTAGGCTTGTATTTTCTTCGAATGGAATGGATCGTAGGGATATTGCGAATATGGCTTGGGCCATTTTAAGGGTGGCAAGTTCCTTTTCCACCTTTTTTGCCAGTATTTCCGCTGTCATCTTCCTCTTCTCGGATAACTGCAGAGCCCACCCGGCCAGTTTAGTGTGCCGTTCAGATAGCTTTGCCTCGATCCTGGAAATTTTGGTGGACAATTTTTCAATCCCTGAAAGCTCATCGTCGATGGATTCGAGATGCGAAATTGCGGCTTCCAGTGATCCGCCGTATTTGCGCTTCAATTTCTGGAGGGTATCCAGGCGTGCTTCAACCACTTCCAGACGCCCTTCATTTATCTGTAAATTTTTCAGATAGGTTCTCAGTTCTTCAGCGATATCTTCCAGTTCAAAAGCGGCGTGAGCGACTCTTGCCCCCGTTGGCAATATTTCAGGGTCGATTTGAGAGGCCTTTTCTAGCTGTTTTTTCACCTCTATCAGTCGTTCTATGACGGCACCCTGTGAACTGTAAAGATCTTCAATACTACGATGGATGGTTTGATAAAGGGCTTCACTGTTTCTAAGGCGTGTCCGTTCTTTCTCAAGAGTCACATCTTCTCCGGCGGATATCGCGGCATCCATGATCTCTTTTTTCTGAAATTCAAGCAATTCAATCTGATCTGACTGTCGATCGCTCAACGCATAAAGTTTGTCGAGCTTCTGGATAAGTGGGATGATCTCGTGAAAACACATGTAAACCTTGCTACGTAAGGACGTCAAGCCGCCGAACTGATCCAGTATCAGAAGATGGTGCGTTTCTTTTAAAAGGCCCTGATGGACGTGCTGCCCCGATATACTGGCCAGATTTTTAGTGATTGAGGTTAAAATCTGAATGGTTGCAAGTCGTCCATTGATATAAATCCGCTGTCTTTCTTGGCGGGCAATAATTCTTCTTACCAGAAGTCCTTCCTTTGCATCGAACCCATGTTCCACTAAAGTTTTGGCAACTCGGCTATCTGTCGTAATTTGAAAAAATGCTTCCAGTTCAGCGGTTTCAGCACCGGTACGAATGAGTTTCGCGGTCGTTCGACTACCGAGCAAAAGATTTACGGCGTTGATAATGATGGATTTTCCTGCGCCGGTTTCCCCGCTCAAAATGGTCAGCCCGCCGGAAAAAGATATCTGGAGATCATCAATAATGGCAAAATTTCGAATAGAAAGATCTTGAAGCATAGGAAAAATTAAAGCATAGAATCAAAGTCGTATAGTTAGTGCCCGTAAAGAAGTGGCCCGTTTGCCCAATCTCCGCGTCAGGCTTAAATTTTAATCTTCAAAATAGATGATGTATTCATGTGGATAAAATTATCGCCCTTCTCGATGGGAGCATTACCGATTTGTTAATAATCGTATCAGAGTCTGATCGGGACGGCCTATTTTTCCAGACACTATCTAAAAATATATCGAGAAGGTATGACAATCTACTTTTATTACATACCCCTTGCTTTTTGTAAAGTTTCTTGTATGTTGGAGATATGAAGTTGTATATCAGACGCAAGTTTCACAGCCCCAAACGGTGGCAAAATTGCTAATGGTATGAATCGTGTTCCCTGAACATGTGTAAAGCCACCCGACATCGCTTCGAGACCTTTGCAAAACGGCACTTTTTGCCCGATTTCTGCGTCAGGCTCAAATTTATTAAATCCAGTTTTGCACCCCTTATTTTAAACAGTGCTACGAATGTATTCGTCAAATGATATCCATTGAAATTGATTCTTTTCATTTTTTTCGAGTACCCTCTGAAAAATCCAATGCTAAAAAGCCCGAAGGTTATGTTGAGGATGAAACGGCCCCCAAAGAGCCCGACAATGGGGAATACATCCGTTGCCGTCAATGTTATCAAATCTTAACGCGTCCTGCTGAGCGAATAGAAGTTCAGGGGGCCCATCAACACACCTTTGCAAACCCTCAAGGCATTATTTACCATCTCGGATGTTTTCGATCCGTCAGCGGATGCGGGTATGTCGGACCTGCCACAGATGAATTTACTTGGTTCAAGGGGTTTAGCTGGAGAATTGCGATTTGCAGCATGTGTCTTACACACTTGGGATGGTTTTTTATGTCAAAGGGTAATGAAAGTTTTAACGGACTGATACTTGATCGCCTGATTGGGCTATAATCTACCAGTTAGGGCCCATCCAGAAACGGTCTTTTTGCCCGATCTCGGCGTTATGCTCAAAATTTTATCCTCGGAATATCAACAATATGCCTGCGGTAAAATTCTTCGTAGGCCTTGATCTCGAACAAAAATCCTCGTTTCTGGACGGACACCAGTTAGAATGCATTTTTGACCCTGTCAATATTTTCAATTGCTCCCATTACAATTAATTTCATCCCTGCTTCGATTACCTGCAGGTGCGAAGGGTTAAACTCAATTTCTTCCGTAGCGTGTCTTCTTCCAAGTACCAGCAGATCGAATTTGTCTTTTAATCCGGATTCGCTGATTTTTTTCCCCACAATATCTGAATTTTCTGAAATCGTTATCTCATGTATTCTCAAATTTCCATGGCGGCTGCGCAGCATTCTGTCGAGGAATTCAACGACGGTCGGACGAATCATTTCAGATGCCATGCGCAAGGCACCGATAAAATTGGATGATACCACACTATTGGCCCCCGCTTTTTTAAGTTTGGGTTCCAGTTTTTGATCTACCATACTGCTGATGATACGTATTTTTTTGTTGAGCATTCTTGCCGTCATGGTGACATACAGTGTATCTTTATCAAACGGCAGACTGATGATGATCCCCGCAGCTTGATCGATACCGGCAGAGAGCAGATTTTGATCATCGGTTGCATCGCCTTTAACATAGAGCAGATCACCCGTAGAGCTGCATCGTTCGATCCTGTCCTGATCCTGTTCGATCAGAACAACATGTTCCTTGCTCTTAATGAGTTCGGCCAGGACGTGTCGTCCGGTCTCACCCCCGCCACATACGATATAATGATTTTTCAATTTCTTGACCCGATTTTCCATTTTTCCCTCAGGATTCCTGAAAGCTCCGCCAATCTCTGACCTCCGTGAGCAGTCACCAATTAATATACCAGCGCGGTTTGCAGTGTAAAGAAATATTTATCAAATCTCTTGTCATTTAAAACCCTTTACAAACATAATACCATGATTTATAAATCATTTCTCAAGCTTTGCACCCTTTTTTCAAGAACAGGCCGTTTTCTAAGAACTGAATCAGAATTTTTTTATGAATTGAGGACACTCTTTAAAACTGCTTAATTTCGTTTACTTTCAAACAAGGTGAACATTTTAACGCTCCTAAGGCGGGTTAACCGAATGAATACATCGAATATTTCGAGGGCTTAAAATTTTGTCTGAAGCTGAAATTAGACGAAAGAGGGCGTTTTGCGATGATCTGCTGAGGCTTTGATGCAAAACTTAAATATTCTTGTAATTGCAACGCGAAATAAAGGAAAAACCGCAGAAATCAGGGATCTATTTGAGGACTTTCCTTTTGGAATAAAAAATCTGGAGGATTTTGGCCCCATACCCCCGGTAGAAGAAGATGGAAGCACATTTGATGAAAACGCGTATAAAAAGGCAAGCTTTACGGCAAAAATATTAGGACTGCCGGCACTGGCGGATGATTCAGGCCTAATCGTAGAAGCCCTCGGAGGTGCGCCCGGCGTTCGGTCGGCACGTTATGCCGGGGAAAATGCGAGCGACGAACAAAGATGTGCCAGGCTGCTCAAAGAGATGGAGGGCCAGACGAATCGCAAGGCGGCGTTTGAATGTGTTATATCCATTGCGGTTCCAACCGGTCCTGCGCTGACCTATGAGGCTCGGGTGGAAGGTTTGATCGCTGAAAAGCCCGCCGGCTCAAACGGGTTCGGTTACGATTCGATTTTCTATTATCCACCACTGAAAAAGACGTTTGCGGAATTAACGCGAAATGAAAAAAATCGTGTAAGCCACCGGGGAAAGGCACTCAATGAACTTCGGGATGAATTTAAAAAAGTCCTGACCTGGATTGATCAGCATATGCCCGTTATGGAAAAATTCGTCCATCATGAAAAATGAAATGATCTCAGATCTCATCAGAAAAAACAGAAGCTGTCGGCGATTTTACCAAGAGTATGCCATCCGGTTGGAAACGCTAAAAAGTCTGGTTGATCTTGCGAGGCTTTCCGCCTCGGGAGCAAACTTGCAACCCCTCAAGTATATCCTTTGCGCCAATCCCCCAACGAACGCCATGATATTTCCTTGCCTGGGGTGGGCCGGATATCTGAAAGACTGGGCGGGGCCGGAGGAGGGTGAAAGACCATCAGCGTATATCATCATCCTTGGAGATACTGTCATTGCCAAAGACTTTGGATGTGACCATGGTATTGCCGGCCAGAGCATTCTTTTAGGAGCTCGGGAAAAAGGCCTTGCAGGTTGCATGATTGGATCCGTAAAGGGGGCCAAACTCAGGGATATCCTTCAAATTCCCAAGCAATTTCAAATAATCCTCGTCCTTGCGATTGGAAAACCCAAAGAAACAGCGGTGATCGAAAATGCCGGTCCGGATAATGATATCAAATACTGGCGCGACAATGAAGGCATCCATCATGTGCCCAAAAGAAATTTAAGTGATATTATCATCAATTTTCTATAAATAAAGGAGAGTCAAATATGCTGGAATTAAAAAAAGGGATAGACATCGTCGTTGAAATCGGGGGGATTACTTCACACGAGGCGACAATGGCACTTTTTAAAGAAAAGCTGGATGAAGTCAATCTGGCCAAAATACAACGAATTAACCACCCCGAAGTCCTCCTGAAAGTAGCGAATGCAATCACAATGTGTGAACCGGATACGGTTTTTATCAATACCGGATCCAAAGAAGATCGACAGCATATCCGATCTATGGCCCTTAAAAAAGGAGAGGAAGCCCCGCTTCCCATGCCGGACCATACCATTCATTTTGATTTAAAGGAGGAACAGGGTCGAATTGTCGACCGTACCTTTTATATCGCCAATGAAGGCGAAGATATAAGTTCTCTGGCAAAGCAACTGCTGAGGAGCGAAGCTCTTGAAATCGTTCGGGATCAAATGACGGGTATTATGCATGGCAAAACGATGATGGTTGGGTTCTACGTGCGAGGTCCTATTGGCGCGCCTGTATCTAACCCGGCCCTGGAAATTACCAGCTCCACCTATGTGTCCCACAGCGCCGAAATTTTGTACCGGAATGCATTTAACGATTTTGATAAAGAGGTTGGTCGTGCGAACCATTTCTTCACCAACATCCACAGCGAAGGTTTAAACCGACCCGAAGATTTGCCGGATGCCCGGGTAATGATGGATCGAAGTTACCGAACCACCTACAGCTTTAAGTGTACCTATGCCGGGAATACGTTATTGCTCAAAAAGGGGAATCATCGCTTTGCCGTGGATAAATCCATTTACGAAAACAGAGGCACCGAACTTTCGGAACATATGTTCATTACCGGAATTGAAGGACCCGGTGGGCGGACGACATGGATCGCCGGCGCGGCCCCCAGTGGATGCGGCAAGACGACTACCGCGATGGTTGGCAACCATTTTGTCGGCGATGACCTGGCCCAAATGTGGATTGACCCAGACGGCAGCATCCGATCCGTTAATCCCGAATGCGGTATATTTGGCATTGTGGAGGATGTAAACCGGGAAGGCGATCCAATGCTTATGGAATGCCTCAGGGAACCCGGAACCGAAGTCATATGGTCGAATCTATTGATTGATGAAAACGGTATCCCTCAATGGACGGGTAATGGTGAGGAGCCGCCGGTTAAAGGAAGGAATTTTCAAGGCCCCTGGGAAGCAGGGCAAGTCGATGAAAACGGAAAGGCGATTCCCATATCCCATCCTAATGCGCGATGCACCCTTGCTTCAACCGCCCTGGGAAATTATTCTGAAAAGGCCGAGGATCCCAGAGGTGTGGGAACAAGAGTGATTACTTACAGCGGCAGAGATAGTGACACCATGCCGCCGGTATGGGCAACGAAGAATCCAGATCATGGCGTTACCATTGGTGCTTCCATCGTATCTGCAGCAACCGCCACGGAAGTCGGCGCTACCGGTGTTAAACGGGCGCCCTGGGCCAATGCGCCCTTTATACCCGGTGCACTAGGCGACTATATGGACGCCCAGTTTAAATTTTTTGGAAGCCCCAAAATTGCGGCTGATAAAAAACCGGTGATGGCGGGCTTGAATTACTTCCTGACGGAAGAAGCCCGAGGGGGGTCTTCAAAGAACCTGATTGGAGAGAAAAGAGACGTAAAGGTCTGGTTGTCCTGGCTGGACAGGATCGCACACAACGAGGTAGATGTGATTCGGACACCGATTGGGGACCTTCCAAAGTTTGAAGATCTTAAAGCGCTTTTTCATACCATAATCAATAAAGAATATACAGAAGAGCTCTATCTAAAACAGTTTTCTTTGTATGTGGATAATATCATCGGCAGAATAGATCTGCAGATTGAAGCCTATGGAAAAGAAAAAAGCGTTCCTGGAAAATTATTCGAAGTTCTCAATGAACAGCGTGAAGGTCTGAAGGCCCTGAGAGACACGTATGGTCCGATTGTCACGCCCACGGAGCTTGAAAATTACGGAACCGGAAAATAGAATCCGGACACCGGATCTGCCTTATGCGCTACGGATCGCGATTATCTAAAGTTTCAAATCGCAAAAATCAAAACCCCCTGGCAGGATCTGAAAACCGCGAAGCCATTGTCAAAGTAATTTTCAGCGGCCGCATGCTTGTGGCGCTTTTGATGGGCTTTGCCTGTGGTCTGCCCCTTCTTTTGACCATCTCGCTCTTGCAGGCCTGGATGAAAGAAGAAGGAGTGGATCTAACCATCATCGGCATGATGGCTCTGGTGGGTCTTCCCTACACGCTGAAGTTCCTCTGGGCACCTTTCCTGGATCGCTTTACGTTGCCTTTTTTAGGCCGCCGGAGAGGATGGCTTCTGGTCATTCAATTGGCCTTGATCTTTTCCATTATTTGTTTAGGGTTTACTGATCCGGGAAAAAGCTTATGGATGGTGGCATTCGCTGCTTTTCTGGTTACTTTTTGCAGTGCTTCCCAGGACATCGTGGTGGATGCATACCGCCGGGAAGATCTTTCCGATGAGGAATTGGGCCTGGGATCATCGCTGTACGTCAACGGATACCGGATGGGGATGCTGCTGGCTTCCGGCGGCGGGCTGATTATGGCCGACCATATACCCTTTGCCTGGGTCTATACGATAATGGCCGCATGTATGTTGCCCGGTGTTCTGACCACTCTTCTGGCACCGGAACCTGAGATTTCGGTCGAAACCCCAAAAAACTTACATGAAGCTGTGTTTGATCCCCTGGTGGAATACTTCAGTCGTCGGGGTGCCATTTGGATACTGGCGTTCATACTCTTTTACAAAATCGGCGACACCATGGCCAGTGCTATGACGATGCCCTTTTATCTTGAAATCGGATTTTCAAAAACGGAAATTGGTGCAGTCGTTAAACTTTTCGGTTTCTGGGCTACCATCATCGGAAGCCTGATGGGTGGGGTATTCATGCTTCGTATGGGAATCAACCGAAGCCTTTGGATTTTCGGTTTCCTTCAGGCCCTGTCGACAGCCTGCTTTGCGATTCTGGCGAGGATCGGTCACAGTGTTTCTGTCCTGGCGGGCGTGATCTCCTTTGAAAACCTAAGTAGTGGAATGGGGACAGCTGCCTATGTCGCATTCATGGCCAGCATTACGAATAAAAAATTTACCGCAACGCAATACGCATTACTTACGAGCCTCATGGGTGTACCCAGGGTGATGGCTTCGGCTCCGACCGGTTTTTTTGCAAAGAATTTCGGATGGGAAGGTTTTTTTATCGCATGCACCCTGATCGCCATTCCTGGAATGCTGCTGCTGCTGAAATTTGCTCCGTGGCACTTAAAAACAACCTTAACGGCTTAATATAAATGAACACCGACATCCAACAGAAGCTCGCCATCGAGCGAGCCGAAAATTTACTCCGACAAAGAAAAAAAATTCTTGGCCTGCCTCCGGAAAAGGCCCTGGACGCGATCCTCGATTCGCCCCAGCCTGCAGCCTTGGTTCATTCTTGTTCGGAAGAAGATCTTTATTTTCTGATCCATGATATCGGGCCCGAGGATTCTCTTCAACTGCTGTCCCTGGCGTCCAACCGGCAGTGGGCGTATATACTCGATATCGAAACGTGGGAAAAAGATCGGCTTGAAATAAGTTCGGTTACCCGCTGGCTTCATCTGCTCCTTAAAGCCGACCCGAATCGCCTTGTTCAATGGGCCATCAACGAAAAAAGCGACTTCATTGAACACTACCTTTTTAAAACCATTGAAGTCAGGATTCGAGATCATGATCAGGATCCGTCTGAGTTTGGTGAAGACTTTTTCACTTACGATGACACGTTTTATGTCAGATTTATAAAAGACCCTTTGGTTCCAGAACCGGACGGCAGCATTCGTAAGACCCATCAGGAAGAATTCCTGTCACAGTTTTTAGAGCGTCTCGCCGGTTTTGATTACTCTGTTTATCAGAACGTCCTGTTAGAGTCTTCAAACATTATCCCGGCTGAATCGGAAGAAGAAGCTTATCGGCTAAGGAATGTGCGCTTGGGGGAAAAGGGATTCCTGCCATTTGACGAAGCCATCGGCATTTACCAGCCGTTAAGCCCCGATGACCTTGAGAATCAGGGAATAAAATCCATTAAAGTGAACTCAAACCAGGAAGTGCTCCTTCCGGTTCCCCTCTACCACGGTGGCATGCTGGAAGAAGATAATCTTTTTGCCGGCGCCTTGAAATTAATCGATACGAATCAGATGCTGCACCAGATCCAAACCGAATTTGCAGGCCTTTGTAATCAGATCATTGCTGCCGACCAAAAAACGATAAGGGGCCGGGCGGAATTAAAAAATATAGTTAAGAAAGCCTGTGGCTACATCAGCATCGGCCTTGAAGGACTGGCACCCACATACAAAAAACGGGGCCCGGGCTTTACCGCCGCACTTATCCAAAAGTTTCCACTTTCCGCTATCTTTCGGGTCGGATTCGGGCTATCCTTGGAGGTGAAATGGCGGGCTGAAAAGTGGCGGGTAAAAAGCTGGTTTGTAAAACAGGAATTGCCGCTGAGCTTCTGGGGCGAAGAATGGATAGGGGTGCTTGGCGGTCTCCTTATAAAAAAACCGTTGTATTTTGATAATTACCGAACAGGGGGGCTGTACCGGGAATTTTTAGGCCTCAGTGAAGTTAAGGCGACTGAAGACGTACTCGATGAAATCATTGCCTTTGACGGGCTGCTTTTTTTAATGAACATCAAGATAGAGACAGGTGCGGACCAGTTCCTCACCTATAAAAGCCTCATTCTGACGCTGTGGGCTCGTCATCATTTAAAGTCGTCCGAAAAGCTGATCCCACTGACCCTTGATGAATTCAGAGCTTTTTTTAACGACCTCTGGACGGCCAAAAGCAAACCTCCAAAAATCCGCCTTTGCATGAAAGAATCTTTTTTAAATTGGCTTTCAGAGCGGATCGGACTTGATCCATACGAAATCACCCCAAGAGTCGGTCAGACCTTGGAGAATCTTTTTAAAGAAATCGAGACCGAGTATGGCGACGTCGCCGCAAAGGACCTCGATTCGAGATATATTCACCTTTTCCTTCTGGAAAAGCCCAAGGAATAAAGATAGTTCTTCTTTTATAATCCCTATAAGTCTGACAAACGCTTTGTAGCCTAACCTTTCAGGAGATGGTTTGAGATGATCAAACGCTCAAGGACAATTTTAAAAAGTGTTTTTGGATATGATAAATTCCTCCCGCTTCAAGAAGAGATCATCGACAATGTCATTCAAAAAAGGGATACCCTTGTCATTATGCCAACCGGCGGTGGAAAATCCCTTTGTTACCAAATTCCGGCTCTCATATTTGACGGATTGACAATTGTCATCTCTCCGTTGATTTCATTGATGAAAGATCAGGTTGAGCAAATGTTGGCAATAAACGTGACGGCCGTCTTACTAAACAGCCAGTTGCCTGCGGACGAATATCGAAAAAATGTATACCAAATAAAGCAAAAGAAGTCGAAATTACTGTACCTGGCCCCTGAAACTTTTCTTAAAAAAAGCATCTTGAATCTGCTTGCTTTAGTTCAGGTGGATTGCCTGGCAGTGGATGAGGCTCACTGTATATCCAGGTGGGGACATGATTTTCGTCCTGAATACAGGCAACTGGCAGAAACCCGGCCGGTCTTTAAAGATGCCGTCTGCATTGCCCTGACCGCAACTGCTACACAACAGGTTCAGAAAGACATTCAAAAAAGTCTCGGTTTTGATGCTTCAAATGAATTTATTGCATCATTTGACAGACCGAACCTGTTCCTCCGGATCGTTGAAAAATCAAACCCTTTGAAACAAGCACTTGCTTTTATAGAAGAAAATGCCGGGGAATCCGGCATTATTTACTGCGCTACCCGAAATACCACGGATAAATTATATGAAGCCCTAAAAAAGCAAGGAATTTCGGCAAAAAATTACCATGCCGGCCTGACGGACCGGGATCGCAATAAAAACCAGGACCTTTTTATCAACGATGATATACAGGTCATGGTGGCAACGGTTGCCTTTGGGATGGGCATTAATAAGCCGGATGTTCGCTTTGTTCTGCATTATGACTTGCCCCCGAACCTGGAGAACTATTACCAGGAAATTGGGCGGGCCGGCAGAGACGGCCTACCTGCAAGTTGCATGTTACTTTTCAGCTACGGCGATATCCCCAAAATTCGATATATTATTCAGAACAAAAAGGGGCATGAACAGCGCTTGGCCAATATTCATCTGAATAGCCTGCTGCAATTTGTCGAAACAGAATCCTGCCGGCGGGTACCGCTGATGAATTATTTTGACGAGGATCATCCCGGGAATTGCAGGACGTGCGACAATTGTTTTGGAGGCGATAAGGAACAGATCGATGTTACCCTCCCGGCTCAAAAATTCCTTTCATGTGTTAAACGTACCGGCGAACGATTCGGTGCAAATCACATCATTGATATACTACGGGGCTCCAAATCCAAAAAAGTTCTAAATTTTGGGCACGATAAATTATCAACTTACGGGATCGGGGCAGAGTATTCCAGGAAACAGTGGCTCCATATGTCCAGACAGTTTTTGAGCAAGGGGCTGATGATCCAGGATATGGAATATGGGGGATTAAATCTGACCGCTAAGGCGTATGCTGTTTTTAAGGGTGAAAAGGTGTCTGTCAGCCACATTTTACCTGAAACATTACCCGAAAAAATTCTTCCAGATGAAATTCCGGAGTATGATCGAGAATTGTTTGAAATGCTGCGGAAGACGCGAAAAAAACTCGCGGATCATACCGGCGTACCACCATATGTTATTTTTTCTGATAAAACCTTGATTGGAATGGCTACTTTTTTCCCAGGAAACGAAAATGAGTTGCTCCAAATCCATGGCATCGGTGCTGTTAAACTTGAAAAGTATGGGAAAATCTTTTTAGATATTATCGAAGCATACCGGAATAAAGACTGATCTGATGAGGAAAAAGAACCGTCTGGTCAAAAACCAAATCCTGTTCGGTTTTACGGTCACTAAAGCCCGAGTTTTTCACGCTTTGGAGGCGAAGGACCCTGCGACCTGGATTTTCCTTAAAATTGTTTATAGGTCCGAAAAATAATTTTTCTATCAATCCAAACAGGTGCAAAGGTTATCCCCACACTTTCACTGAAGGGAAACGTGACGGATCCGTATGGGGGATAAACTTTGCAGCGGAAAATCGGTTCATGAATTCCTGATTGACGTTTAACTCAAGATACGTGATGCGATCCCTTATTCTGTCGATTTCATCTAAGCATTCACTGGAGATCAACGCCATTGTTGCACCACCAAGGGAGCTGTTGCCCACCGCTCGGTATGTATTTAACGGCAAATCCGGAAGCATGCCGATGGATATGGCCGACTCGGGTTGAATCAAAGATCCAAACGTGCCCGCCACATAGAATGCCGAAAGATCTATAAAAGAACTTCCCACGGAGTGCATAAGCGTTTCAAGGATCGTGTACATGGCGGCTTTTGAACGAATGAGGCTGTCGAGATCGGCTTGGCTGATCGTCAGGTCGGACCCGGTAGCGGATTCACTTGCTGGTACCACCACCAGGTGCATCACACCCTTTTGTTCCTTTAGCCTGTTGCCGCACCTGGACGGCACGAACTTCCCGCGCATTTCAATCATACCGGAAAGATAAAGATGCGCTGCAAGATCGATCAGCCCTGACCCGCAAATTCCCTGCGGCGCGAGGTCTTCAATGGTATGAATCTGAAATTGCAAAGATGCTGGTTCAATGGCAATCCGGTCAATTACCCCGGGGCCGGCCATCATGCCCATTCGGGTTACCCCGCCCTCTAAGGCAGGGCCTGCCGCTCCGGCACATGCAATAAGCCAGTCACTGTTTCCCAACACAACCTCTGCATTTGTCCCGACATCCACTAAAATTGACGTTTTTTCCTCATTGTTAAGTCCTGAAAACAGGATCCCGGCGACAAGATCTCCGCCAAAATAGCTGCCGCTATTGGGAAAGATAAAGGCTCTGGCCGACGGATTCACCAGGATGTTAAGGTCTTCCGTTTTTACGATTCCCGGTCTGTTTACAGCCGGGATGTAAGGCTCGCGAATGATCCAGTGGGGATTCAGCCCCATGAAAAGATGAGACATGGTGGTGTTGCCGGCCACGGAAAGCATGTAAATATCTGCCGGCTCCAGTTTACAGGATCGGCACAATTTGGTGATATTTTCATTTAAGCTGTTTATTATCAGTTCATTTAATCGTTTAAGGCCCCCATCTATATCCGCATAGTGGATTCGTGCCAGAACATCGGATGCAATCGTTACCTGGGGATTGTGAAAAGAAGATTCGTTTAAGATTTGGCCATTTGAAAGATTTAGCAGACGTAAAACCACCCTGCTGGTTCCAAGGTCAACCGCCAATCCGGCTATGGTGCACGAATCCTGAGAATCTGTTATGTCGGTTAAAAACCACCTGTCGCGATCCTTCAAAACAACGCATTGGAGCTGATACGCCCACTTTCTTAGCTGTTCCGGCAATTTTTTTAAAAGATCAAGATCAATGTCGACCCTATTGGTTTTAAGTTCGGATTTCAGAGCGTCTGCAAGGCGGTCTGCATCGGCAGTATTGTCTTGGAGTGTAGGGGGCGTTAAACAAACCGTTCTCACCCAGCCCTTGTTGTTTCGGTTCATCGCCGATTAATTTAACGTCTGAATACAGATTTTGAAAATTTCATGTGTGAACGCTTTCACCAATCCGTTTTTTCAGGTCCAGAATCCTTTTTTGGATGTCCTCACCCTGCTCCATTAAGGGCCCAATTTTTTTCTCCCGGCCCGCTACATGATCGAAAAAGGGGTTAACCCTGCGTCGAATATTTTCATGAACCAGATCAAACTTTGCCGTTAGTTTTGCGGTCAACTCTTCTTTGAGTCGTTTACGGCCTTCTGCCAGTGCTCGGTTAAATTCACCCATAATTTTGCCTTTCTTCACGACCAGTACGCCGCCTGCGATAAGAATTCCAAGACCGGTCAGGATGCCGCCGGTAATATCTAAAAGGGTTACATGCGTCATCAATAGAAGCGCACCGACAAGTGTCAGTGCGCTCCCGCTGATTAATTGTGATGACATATTAGCCGGATTGGTGGCCATGGTTTCGGTTTTAAAATCCGCTGTCGCCATTTCCTTTACTTTGTTTCGAATATCGCTGATGACCTCTTCCCGCTTGTGACCGAAATCGACAACGCGGCCTACTTCATTGCTCCGGTAGCCATCGGCATTGCCGAGTTCTTCTGCAATGCTGTCATTGAGATCACGGATGGTAGCCGTAAAGTGGATGACCCCCTCGCCGGCGATATCCTCAAAGGATGTGTTCAGCGCTTCTTCAAATTGCTTTTGTAGGCCGTCAAGCCATGCCTTCACAGATTTGTTTCTTGTGAAGGTTGAGCGTAAGGCCCGTTTAAATAGAGTGGGAATGGAAAATCCGTCTTCGAAATCCGCTTTAATCTGGTCGACGATTCGGTCGTATTGTTCCAGCAGCCGGTCAACCAGATAGAGAATATCCCTTTGGGTGTTATCCTTGCCGGTCATTAGGCGCTGTTCGATCTTACTTGCCACCACCTTGTCCAATTCAAGCTCTTGCAAGAGCAATTTTAGCGCAGCATAGACTTTTTTCAAAACCTGCTCACCGGTATCCAGGATTGATATGAGCTTGAGGTAGAAATGGTGACCTCCGGTGACGGTTTCTCTTATGAATGCTCGAATTTCCTCAAAGCCGCTGCGGGAGTTGTGCTCCTGTTCCCATTTGGCTGAAGTAATGAAAATTTTAGGGGCATCAATGCCGTGTTCGGCGGCATATTCTTCGACTTTGCGGGTATTAACGCGAAGTTCTTCCGCTGTCGCAAGATCTGCCTGCTGCAGGATAAACACCAACCGTTTTTGCCACTCATCTTTGATGAAATCCAACAACTCCCAAGCCGAATGGGTGTGGGGATTTTTTGCCGGAAAAACAAACAACACCAAGCCGCTGTTGGGAATGAACCGTTCGGTGATTTCATGGTGGTGCCGGATTACCGTATTGGTGCCGGGCGTGTCCACGATAGCGATTTGTTTCAGGATATCCACAGGTAGACCGATGCGATGCAGGTAGGGGTTGATCTCGGTTTCAGTTTTTTCCGGCGCATATACCAGCTGTTGAATCACATCCGTACAAGGAGCCGGATCCACACGGCAAATATCGGCTTGCAGCAGCGCATTGACAAAGCTACTTTTACCGGACTTGATCTCACCAACAATGACAAACAAGAATGGTTCGGTAACATGGGTTCGGATGTCGTTGATGACGGCCTCAAGGGCAGGATTATTAATAGCCGTGATGAGCCTGTGAAGATCCTCTAAAAGAGCGGCAACTTCAGATCGGAAACGCTCAAAGGTTTCGCTGATCATAAGATTTTTCAAATGACCTCCCATTTGTATAAAACAACACGCAACATTCTTTGATTAGTTGTCAGCATAGGAAAAAGGGGGGCGGGTGTCAACCCGCAAGACAAGAACCGAGACCTTTGACACCGATATCCTTCTATATCTTCAATCTAGCAGAGAAAATCGGAGCTGCAATTTTTTTCAAAGGCCATTCGACCCAGTTGGTTGGATAAAGTCGTTGAATTTCTCAATAGCTGGTGCTAATCTTAAGACATATCACATTTTTATATACCGCTCTTCAATTCAAAATGTAGGTTCGCCCGCCAAAAATTATTTTGTGATTTTGATGGCAAAAAAATATTTTAATCAATCTTTTTTGCTGATTAGTGAGCGATATAGGTTTTTAGAAATGGACCCCGGATTGTCCGGGTCAGGTAAATAGCAATTTTTTTTATTCATTGTCCGTTGGCGATCCATGCGCAGACCTTCATAAATATACATGCCGGACCGCTGGGGGATAACCGAAAGATATACACACCATGCTAACGCGAAGAGAAATATGCTTACGCTTGTTCCAAATTCTTCTGGGAGGTGGTTTTTTACATCTTACCTGGAAATATGTTCAGGGTGTTGGCGGTTCCTTTCTTGAAATATCTTTTCCCGGGCCACCTGAAAAAGGTGAAGTGCTTCATCGCAATGGCGTTTATTTTCTGAATTTGGAGCAAGGTCTAAAACTTTTTTCAGCCCGTTGTCCCCATCTGGGGTGCCGGTTGGAATTCAATTCGAAAAAGAAACGTTTTCAATGCCCCTGTCATGGATCTATCTTTTCAACACAAGGACGTTGTATTCAAGGGCCGGCCAAAAAGGACATGACGAATTTGGATTTTCGTTTAGATAACAAAGAGGGGGGCTACAAGGTCTTATTGCCGTTTTCATGAAACCGTTTCAATCTGAACCGCAATCAAACGATTTCCAAACCAAAAGATTCCATTGGCCCCTTGCTGAACTTGCATGGTGGGCGTTTCTTTTTGCACTGGTCACCGGTGTCATCCTTTCCTTTAATTATCGACCATGGGGAGATGTTTTTACAAACGTCTCAAAGATTACCGGACAAATTCCATACGGTGGGTTTATCAGAAAATTGCATTACTTCAGTGGCCAAGCCTTTCTGCTGTTTACTATCGGGCATACATTTGAACATTTTTTCAGACAAACCTACCAGCATATTAAATCACTGGAATGGTCGAAACTTGTTTTCCTGTTTTTTTTAAGTTTTCCTCTGGTTTTTACGGGGTTTATCCTTAAAGGGGACAAGGAAGGGATTCAAGCCGCACGGGTCATGGTGAACCTTGCCGAGCACGTGCCGTTGGTCGGTTCAGGATTGGCAAGAACTTTACTTCGGCCGGGACCGGACTTTTTTCTGCTCCCCTATCTTTATCATACGGTGATCCTCCCCCTGGTCGTTATTTTCCTTTTGGGACGGCATAGAAGACGGCTTTTTCCAAAAGGAGAGCTCGGCTGGCCGTTGATTGCATTTTTATCCGTGCTTGCTGTCTTTTGTCCGCTTCCTCCGGATATTCCTCCTCATATGGAATCCGCCCTATCTACCGGTCCCTGGTTTTTTCAAGGTGTTCAGCTTCTTCTGCGCTACGGATCTCCTTTCTGGACCGGTATGGTCTGGCCGCTGATCCCCGTCGGGTTGTTGGCCGTTCTTGCGTTTGTTCCTTTGTCCTGGATAAAATGGATGCGAGGCCTGATTGTTCTCCTCTGTCTGGGACACCTGGCGGTTCTTTTGGCGGCCGGGTATCTACTGCCTCGATTGCCTGGATAGAGCCATTTGATGAAGCCTCAAACCATCATTTCCCTGATCGTTTTAACACTACTGATTGTATTTCTGGTATGGCGATACGAAATTAGGAACACGATGCCCTCTACTTCACCGGATGGATGTACGGTTTGCCACGAGCGTGATGGGGATCCTGCTCCATCTCATCCTGTTGCCGTTTTCGGTTGCACCGGATGCCATTTGGGAAATCCGTATGCCGTCGAAAAAGATAGAGCCCATATGGGCCTTGCTAAAAACCCAGGTGATCTGCGTATGGCCCGATTCACCTGCGGCAAAAAAGGATGTCACCCGGATCTGGTTGACCGGGTGGAAAAAAGTCTTATGGCTACCAATACGGGCATCTTGAAAGTGATGCAAACCCTATGGCCCCATTCATCCGAAACTTCGGTCAGCACGGTACGTGAACTTATGGATCAACCTCCGGGTCAGAGCCTGGCCCTGGATCATTTTCGTAAAATGTGCGGTGGCTGCCACCTGTGGCGGCCCAGATATCCGAATCGTGGTGAAATCGGCCGCCGGGGAGGCGGATGCACGGACTGTCATATTCTTGAACTTTCAAACCCCGGACAGCAAGATCTGTCCAAGAAAATTTTTAAACACCCGAAGCTGACCACCCGTATTCCCAATGAAAATTGCCTCAAGTGCCACAATCGATCGGCTCGCATCGGGTTGTCTTATCGGGGACATTTTGAATCAGAGGGGTATGGAACCCCTTATCAAAACGGCGGGCCGAACCTTCGACAACTCTCAGGTGGTCGGTTCTATTTGGAGCTGCCACCGGATTTGCATCATGCCGCCGGAATGGACTGTATCGACTGCCACACGGAAAAAGGTGTAATGGGCGATGGATCTGTTCATGAGCACCAGGAAGAACAGGTAGATATTACCTGCCGCACCTGCCACGAACCAGCGATACAGTCCCATATTCCCGATCTGGATCTGTATCGTCGCCTGATCCGTTTGAATGGCCGGCAGCCCGCATTTTATCCGGATTCTTTTTTGCTTTCGCCCAAAAACAGCCCCCTGTATCATCTCCGTCCCGGGCCGGAAAAGAAAATGACGCTTTTTCGCAAACGGGATGGTAAAGCGATTATATTTAAGAGACTCGAAACTCAAAAAATTCATACGCCCGAGTATCATCAACGCCTTTCCTGCCAGTCATGCCACAGCGTGTGGACGCCTCAATGTTATGGTTGTCACGAAACCCTTTTTCTGCAATCTGAGCAACGGGGATGGATCACCGGAAAACTTTCACCGGGGCGTTGGATGGAAGGCCGGTCCTATCTGCGATTCATGCGACCCACGCTTGGTATATGGCCAAATGGAAAGATAGGTCCCTATGCGCCGGGCTGTCAGGTCTTTTTGGAAATTTTTGATGAAAACGGACATTATCAGAAGGAGCGATCGTTCCGTTCGCTGGTCATGGCAAGCTTTGATCCTCACGATTTTAAACCGGTGTATCGATCCTTTGAATCCGATCTGGGGATCCAATTTCCTTTGGACGCCTTTGTGTCGGCCCAAGGGGTTCCCTTGCAGCTGGCTTCAAGAAAAAACGGCCGGCCGTTTAACTTGTTGGAATTAAATCGGATTGTGCAGGTTGCGCTCTGCCTGCCCTGCCATGACCAATATGACGATCCAGTGTACCATGATTATGAGAAAAGCCTGAACGCTTTTCATGCAGGGGCGACTCCCTGTCGGCAAGAAACATATTGGTAACTTTTCAATATGTTTCAGGAGGCCCGCTGCGTCATCCGCTAATTTTTTTCAATACGGCCAAAACTTGCAGCCTACCGGCTTTTTTCGGCATCTTTGTTTTATTGAAAGCGGTTTGAACTATGTTTAATGTTTTGAGGAGACAGCTTTGGACTGAAAAAAAAATCGGATTCCG
>JAFDFH010000246.1 GCA_019309945.1 Deltaproteobacteria bacterium | reverse complement strand
AGCTTGGACACCATTCAGTAAAGCTAACACTCGATGTTTATAATCATTGGGCTCCAGGGATGAAAAAGTCTGAAGTGGATGTTTTAGACGATCCTATCTTGCAACACCCATCTGAGACTTCTATGCGAACCTGTAACATCTGACCCCTCCGGCTGATCCTCTGAGACACTATATACGGTGGTTTGATAAAACGGGACAAACCGGATAATATCGGATCCATTGTGCGGTCGCATCTCGATGTGGCCGGACTGAGTAGTATGGCCTGGATGGGAAAAACTTGATGGAACAAAGATTCAATGGACACTTTGCGAATTTTGGGGACCGGATCATATCTCCCGCCCCGAATTTTCCATAACACCGAGTTTGAGAAAATGGGTTTGGAGACCATTGATGAATGGATTGTTCAGCGCACCGGGATCAGTGAGCACCGCATCGCAGCGCTTGAAGTCACGACATCCGACCTGGGCTACGAAGCCGCCTCCCGGGCTTTGGAAGCGGCGAATCTTTTACCTGGTCAGATCGACCTGATCATCGTCGCGACGATCACCCCGGACACCTGCTGCCCTTCGGCCGCCAACTGGCTGCAGGCCAAACTCCAGGCGCCGCAGGCAATATCCTTCGACGTAACCGCCGCCTGCTCCGGATTCATTTTCGCACTCAACGTTGCCGAACAATACCTGAAGAATCGAAGCTATCAGCGCGTTCTGGTCGTAGCGGCCGAAGTCATGTCGCGCACGCTCGACTGGCAGAACCTCAGCACCTGCATCCTCTGGGGAGATGGTGATAGGGCGGCAGTACTCACAATGGATAGTGTCGGACCGCAAATACTTTCTACCCACCTGCGCACCGATGGCGCCCATGGCCAGAATCTGCTGCTGCCCGGCGGCGGGTCAAAAACGACCCCGATCAGTCACGAGAGCGTGGACAGAGGGCTCCACCATTGGGATATGATCGGGGCCAACATGAGCTTTCGGGTCGCTGTGCGCTATTTTATCTCTCAATTCACAATTCCTTAATTATTTTTTTTAAACCGGTATCCAATCAGGCGGGACGAATTACCTACAACAACGATTGATCCGATATTATGGATTATGGCTCCGACAATGGGGCCTATTTCACCTGTTGAAGCGAGAATCAGGGCTGCACTGTTTATGGCCACTGAAATAAACAGGCTCTGCTTGATTATTGAAACAGTCTTCCTGGAAAGGGCAATAGCCTCGGATGCCTTTCCCAGATTGTCGCTTGTCAGGACAATGTCTGCCGCTTCAATGGCAGCATCAGTCCCGATGACCCCCATGGCAATTCCAACGTCAGCTTCCACAAGTGAAGGGGCATCATTAATGCCGTCACCTACCATAGCTACTTTTTCACCCTGGGCCTTAAGTTTTTTTACATACTCAAGCTTTGCCTCGGGAAGAAGGTCTGCCACGATCTTATCCAGGCCTGCTCCTTCTGAAATAGCCTGGGCCACTTTCTTATTGTCTCCGGTCAGCATAAGAACCTTTTTGATCCCCAGCCTCTTAATGTCTTTTATTGACTCGTAAACATCTTCCTTAAGGACGTCCGCGATACCGACGCCACCTACAATCCTGGTGCCTTCCCCAACGATCACACCTGTGGCCCCTGATTCAACCATGTCGTCCAGAAACTGCCTGGCATCCGAAGTCAGCTCAATACCCCTTTCATTAAACAGTCGTTCGTTTCCCACAATGATTTCCCTGCCGTCCTTTTTGGCAACGATGCCCTTGCCCACAATCACCTCGGTGCTTTCCGGGTCAAGGGGCCAGGCCTCTTCTTCCCTGCAGCACTTGAGAATGGCTTCTGCCAGGGGGTGTTCGGAATGCCGCTCAGCAGTGCCGGCAAGGCTGAGGACCTTATTTTTTGTTACATCATCAAAGCCGTGTACATGTTTTACTGTGGGAGCGCCATAGGTAAGAGTGCCTGTCTTGTCAAAAACAAAAGTTGTAAGCTTTACTATCACTTCAAGAACTGCGCCTCCCTTGATCAGGATTCCCCGGCGAGCGGCATTACCAATGCCTGCTACAACAGCAGTTGGCGTGGCTATAACAAGAGCGCAGGGGCATGCGACCACCAGAACGGTTACCGCGCGGAGAACCTCACCTGTAACTATCCATACCAGGCATGCCAGGGCCAGCATTACGGGTGTAAACCAACTGGCAAACCTGTCTGCCACCCGTTCGATCGGGGGTTTTTCCGCTTGGGCTTTGTGAACCATGTCAATTATTTTCGATATCACTGTTTCCGTGCTCACACGGGTGACTTCTATTTTCAGCACCCCAATCTGGTTAAGAGTTCCTCCGTAGACCCCGTCACCGGGTTCCTTTGCTATCAGTGCCGACTCACCAGTGATGGGAGCCTGGTTCACCTCACCCCGGCCTTCTTTGACTGTCCCGTCAAGGGGGATCTTCTCTCCTGGTTTAACAAGCACCAGGTCACCGATCATTACATCAGCTATATCCATTTCAATTTCACGGCCGTTGCGGATCACGCGGGCAGTTTCAGCCTCCAGTTCCATCAGAGATCTGACAGCCTCGCCAGTCTTGGCTATGGTTATTTCTTCCAAAAGTTCGCCAATGTTCATCATGAGCACTACGATTGCACCGGCCACATATTCACCTACCCAGATTGAAGCAATAAGAGCGCAGGTCACAAGAACCTCGGCGTTCAGTTTTTTGTTAGTTATTGTGGATGTTATGGAATTTCTGACAATAGGGTAGCCTGAGAGAACACAGGCAGCAAGAGCAAGGTACATTCCCTGTGGGGTTGACTCTCCTTTAAGCCATCCGGCTAAAATAAGGACGACACAGACAATGGGGTTAATAAATTCACGATAACGATCAAAAAACCTCTGAATGCCGGTCTCCCCGTGGGAATGGACGTCCGTTAATTCCTTATCAATGATTGTTTCCCGTGCGACATCATGCATAGCCTATTCATTTCTCCATGAAAAATTTAGCCTTAAAAAGCTTCCCACCAAAAGGAAAAATGAGATAAGTGCTACAGGCAGAAAGCTGCCGGAAAAAAGCCCTACAGCAAGTAAAATTCCCAGCAGGAGTTCAAAGTTGAGTTTTTTGGAGGCAATACAGTCAAAGAGGGCATTTTTCACTACAGGGAAAATACCTATAACTGCAGCGCATACAATCATACCTTCCGACAAGCGGCCGGGGAGCCATTTTAAGTATCCTGCTGAAATGAGAATGCCCATAAGGAAAAGAGCAAACCAGTCACGCACAGGGTCTTTGAAAATTTTATGCGTAATGGTCGCATGTTCGGGTTCATGGGCATGGTGGTGGGAATGATAAAAATTGTGTCCGTGTTCATGCACATGGCTGAAAGCCCTATCCTCAAAATTTTCATGACCTTTCTGGTCGCGGCCGTGAAGATGAATATCCCTGTCGTGCCCATCATATGCTGACTCATCGTGCCTGTGATCATGGCCGTTCGGGACTTCGTGGTCATGGTCGTGTTTGTTGCCGTGCTCATGCTTATGGCCATCATCGTGTCCATGGTGTTGGTCATGGGTATCTTCCTGGGTATGGGCCTCATGATCATGTCCGCTGTGATCATGGCTGTGGCTTCCTGCATGCTCGTGTTTGTGTTCGTCGCCTTGTGAATGAGAATGGCCCTGCTGCTTTCCCTTTCCCTTCCTGTCTTTTTTGTAAATAAGTGAATCCCTGTGGACATCATGCATAGCTCGTACCTCTTTTAAAACAGTTTGTTAAATTTTCTTAAGTATCTTGCAAGCTTTACTCAGGTGTTCAATGAGCAGTCGTGTTTCTGCTTCCTTCAGCTTTGAGAATATGTTTTGAATTTCTTCTCGGCGTTTTTTAACAAATTCTTTTCTGATTTCTCTGCCCTTTGCTGTGAGCCGCATCCTTACGACCCTTCTGTCACCATCGTCTCTTACTCTTTCTGCAATCCCGTCCTTCTCCAGCCGGTCCACCATATCCGTAATTGTTGATTTTTTGCCCCCTGCGTTTTTCCCCAATTCTCCTATAGGGTATTCCCTTTCCTTTTCATTAAAAGCAAAAAGAGACTTTATGAACGAAGGTGAGAGGTCTCTGCCCAGTTTTTCTCCGCCCTTGAATACTGTTTTGTTATAAAACTCATCTATGAAATCTTTCACCACAAGTATCTGGGAATCCAGGCTGTCAAGTCTTGAGGATTTTTTTTATTTTCCTGTATGTTTTTTGCCCCTTTGCTTTTGTTTGGATTGTACGGTAATGGAAATTATGATTTCCGATATTCTGTAACCGGAATATTAACAGATTGAAATCTCTTTGTCATAAATTTATTTTTCAATTTTTAACTTGCAAGCTAGCCAGCTTGCAGGCCTGCAAGCCAACAATTGTGGGAGAAAAAACATCAACTCTTTTCCCGGCATGGCAAAGCTCAGTCCTTTATCATAATAGACAACCTGTTCGATAAGGTATTTAATCTTACGATCGCAATTCATAAATTTTTCAGTCTCTAATAAATTTAACATAACGATATGAAGTCGACCATTGCGAGGATTACACCCAGGTGCATAT
>JAFDFH010000245.1 GCA_019309945.1 Deltaproteobacteria bacterium | reverse complement strand
TATTTCGAGTCACGCCACTTTACAAACAAGAGAACACTGGCTGTCGTGAAAAAAGTCATTCCTAAATCTATATAGGCGGATGTGGACAGCCAGATGACGATGGGTGTGGTGATAAAAATAACCATGCCCAAGAGGGCCCAGTTGCGGTCAAACTTTTTTTTTAGATAGAAAAAAATGAGCAAGCCGGTGCCAAATCCAAAGGCAAGGTGAAAAAATTTCGGGGCTATGTCATTCTTAAAATATAGGCAGACAAGATAAAGAAGATTGACGTACATCGGGTAATAGGCATAGTCGGCCCAGGGTATTTCATAAAATCCACCATGTTTGAGCCATAGTTTGGGGACAGCCAGGTGATGAATCAGGGCATCCCGGGATATGGGCGGCGTAAGATTAAGGATAATTTCCGTGCAGAAAAACACCATAATCGTTGCAAACAAAAGGAATGCTGCTGTATTCGGAAAAGTTTTATAGTCCATTTTTTTTCATGTTCTGTCGATAAGGACGCTCTGCTTGATATAATTGCAATCGCTTTTTTAAACCCAGAGCCAACTCTTGCGGACCCAACACCAGGGCCAGTTTAAGCGCTCTTTGAGCGGTCAAAACCGCCGCATCAAACCTCCCTGTCTCCGCATAAGCCGCAGCAAGAGCATCCAAGGCCAATGGTTGATTATATTGGGTAATTTTGCAAAGTTTCTCAGCCAGCTCAACAGCTTTTTCGCCATTTCGAAATTTTTCGTTTTCATGGGTCGCAGTTAACCATGACAGGTTGTATAGGGCTTGAGAATTTTCCGGATTCAATTCGATAGTCTTTTGGTAAAGAAGGATTGCCTTTTCGATGTTTCCATGGTTTGCATATAATTTGCCTAAATTGTAATATGCCCCTGCGTATTTTGGATTGCTCTCCAGGGCTTTATTAAAATGGTAAACCGCTTCCTTGAAATTTCCCTGATACGCCAAGACAGTTCCCAGGTTGTTATGCGCTTCAGTATATGCCGGTTTTATCCGAAGGGCTTCATTATAGTGATCAATGGCGTCTTTATATTTTTTCTGACGCGCCAGGTTGTGACCGAGGTGGTTATGGGCTTCTGCATAGTGTGGATTTATCTCCAGTGCTTTGGAAAAATGAAGCAAGGCTTTATCGAATTTACCCTGTTGTTCCAAAGCATTTCCCAATTCATAATGCGCAAGGCTGTTGTTATGTGTCACGTTGAGATTATGCGTGAAAAGTGTCACGCCATTTTGCCAATGCCGGACTTGAAACCATGTACATATCATAAACGCTGAAAGCACGCCGAATGCCAAAATGATTAGCACAATCCTTTTATAGTGGCATTTAGCAATTATTTCAGGCACCCCCCATGCGACAACCATAAAAAGTCCTATGAGAGGCACGTAGGCGAACCGATCCGCGATGGCCGGCCACAAGCCCGCCTGCATCAATCCAATTGCCGGTAAAAGTGTTCCGATGTACCAAAACCATCCCACCGCAAGATAAGGTTTGGGCCTTACGGTTCGTAGAACAAGAAAAGATATACATATAAGCACAAGCCCAGCGCCTGCAACCTGCCATAATGGAATACTTTGAGGATACGGATAATAGACCGCCAGGTTTTGAGGCCAGATCATCTTTTCGATGTAGCTCAAATAGGAAACCAAAGCATTGGCGATCCGAAGTTTCATCGGCACCGAAGCCGTTGATATGACAACTCCGAGATGCTTCATCGAAAGAGAAGATACGTAGATACAACCCGCAGAAATTATGAGTAGTGGAACTTTTTCCAACAGTAGGCGTAAAACAGGTGATCTCTGAAATTCGGCAACTAGAGATGTATCGATTTTCTGCTTACCACCATGGGGTCGTTCCAAATTAAAGCGGCAAAGGGGCCAGTAATCCAACAAAAGAAAAACCAATGGAAGGGTCACAAGCATCGGTTTTGCCATAAGGCCCAATGCAAAGACCCATAAAATGAGCAGGTATCTATTGATACTTGGGCGTTCAGCGTAAGCGGCGTATGCCGTTAGGGTGAGCATCCAGAAAAAAGTGCTCAGAACATTTTTTCGCTCGGATGCCCATGCAACTGATTCCACATTTAGAGGATGTAACGCAAACATGGCAGCCACAAAGGCGCTTTGCCAAAGTGCTCCGGTCATGCGGTTTAGCACCAAAAACAACAACAAACTGCTGGCCATGTGTAAAAACAGATTCATCAAATGGTGCATTCCGGATGTCAACCCGAAGAGTTGATAATCCAGCATGTGTGACACCCATGTCAATGGATGCCAGTAGGCAACATCTGTGATGCTGAAAGCCCATGCAATACTTTCCCAGGTGATGCCTTTGTGCACATGAGCGTTCTGGGTGATGTACTTATTATCATCAAACTCCAAAAAGTCATGGGCAGGTAGTTGCCAGTACGCCGTAAGGATCATCACAACCAAAAACAGACTCACGATAAATTTCCAGCGAGGGCGATTTTTGATATCAACCATTATTCAACGAACCCTTTCACTTCCCTTTTTGGCATCTGAACCTTTGTCTTGACACCCAACGGAGAATCGAAGAATATATATCTGTTTCTCGAATTATTTTCCACACACCACCGGAAATAAAAAAGAAACTCGGATAAGTTTCTGGCAAAATACATACGATTGAGCTGGTTTTGGACAGTATAAATGCTTACGGTAAAATTGTAAAGAAATGATACAAAAAGAAAAAATTAGAAACCGATTCAATGCGCTGGCCGACAGACGTCAATACTGGAGAACCCGCAACAGTTACTATTACAATGACCAAGAGAGGTATTTTCGTTTTCTGGTTTCTGAAGGGCTATCGATACTGGAATTGGGTTGCGGAACCGGTGATCTGTTGAATAGCCTTAAACCAAAACGTGGGGTTGGTATAGATTTCAGTCGTAAGATGATAGATATTGCAAAGAAGAGGTTTCCCCACCTGGAATTTCACACGGCAGATATCGAACAGATGGAAGGCTGGGATGAAACCTTTGATGTGTTAATTATTTCAGACGTTGTCGGTCATCTTATGGATCTTGAAGAGACTTTCAGACGACTTCACATCTTTTGCCGGCGCGATACCAGAATTATTATCTCCTATTACAATTTTCTTTGGGAACCGATTCTTAAGATCGGTGAAAAATTCAAACTCAAGATGCCACAGCAATACCAAAATTGGCTGGCATCAGATGATATTTGCAATCTGCTCTCTCTGGCACATTTTCAGGTTGTCAAATCAGAATTCCGTTTGCTTGTTCCCAAAAAAATCCCCTGGTTCAGCAATTTTGTCAATCGATATTTTGCTCCGCTGCCGGGCCTAAAAAAATTGAGTCTTTGCCAGTATGTCATCGCAAGACCCATCAAAAAGAAAGAAAAAAGAGAATTTTCCACCACTATTTTAATACCCTGCAAAAATGAAAGGGGGAATATCGAGTCGGCCATAAAACGAATTCCCCCCTTTGGCAACCATCAGGAGATTATATTTGTTGACGGCCATTCTACGGATGGTACCCAGGAGGAAGTAAACAGGATTATCGCTGCCTATCCGGAAAAAGATATCAGACTCATATTGCAGGATGGCGAAGGCAAGGGAGATGCCGTCAGAAAAGGCTTTGCTGCTGCAAAAGAAGACATTCTGATGATACTCGATGCGGATCTTACGGTTCCCCCGGAAGATCTCCCCAAATTCTACAGAGCCCTTGCGGAAAATCAAGGAGAGTTTATCAATGGCTGTCGTCTGGTCTACCCCATGGAAAAACAGGCCATGCGGTTTTTGAATTATATTGGGAATAAATTTTTTTCTCTAATGTTTACCTGGATTCTGAACCAAAGATTTAAGGATACCCTCTGCGGCACCAAAGCGCTATTAAAAAAGGATTATGAAAAGATTCAAGCTGATCGGAGTTATTTCGGAAATTTTGACCCGTTTGGCGACTTCGATCTTATCTTCGGTGCGATAAAACAGAATCTGAAGGTGATTGAAATTCCCATACGATACCAAGAGAGAACATACGGCAGAACCAACATAAGTCGTTTTTTTCACGGCTGGTTGCTGTTGAAAATGACCCTGTTTGCCTATAAAAAGATCAAAGCCATATAATTAAACTTTAATTTTTCTTAAAAATATAGTCTGCGCATCACCGATGATTCCAAAAACTTCTCATATTCTATTTGAACGTCGAATCGTCTGGAAATCCAAGAAGATTATAAATCGGCTGTACCATAAATGGTACCACGTCATTCAAAGTGCCATAAAGCCGGGGACAACCCTCGAAATCGGTGGCGGGAGCGGAAATTTTAAGGAATACTTTCCGGACGCGATCAGCTCCGACATTCTCTTTGCCGAGTGGCTCGATGCGGTGTTAGATGCTCACCATCTCCCTTTTGGAGATGAAACCTTTGACAATATCATCCTGTTTGATGTTCTGCATCATCTCCAAGACCCGGGTTCTTTTTTTTCACATGCGGAACGGGTTTTGAAACACGGTGGGCGAATTATAATGATGGAGCCCAATATTTCATTGGGGTCTTTTATCGTCTACC
>JAFDFH010000244.1 GCA_019309945.1 Deltaproteobacteria bacterium | reverse complement strand
CAGGCTCTGGCCGACAGCGTAGCGGCAATATTTGTTCCGTCTGTGATCGGTATCGCCCTGGCTACTTTTGTAATATGGTATGGAATTTATGGGGAATTTGTTCCTGCCATGATTCGGCTGGTTGCAGTTCTGGTCATCGCCTGCCCGTGTGCCCTGGGACTTGCAACCCCAACGGCCATAATGGCCGGGACCGGAAAAGGGGCTGAAAAAGGGATACTGTTCAAAAACAGCGAGGCCCTTGAAACAGCGACCCGGCTGGATACCATTGTATTGGATAAGACGGGAACCATCACCCTCGGAAAACCGGCTGTCGTGGATGTTATTCCGTTGGGTCGTGGTTGTCGTACCGAAGACCAGGTGTTGGCGCTTGGGGCGTCAGTTGAAAAAGGATCCGAGCACCCGGTTGGCAAGGCGATAGTGAATGAAGCCGGGCAAAAGGAACTTGAATTGATTGAACCGGAAGATTTTAAAGCCTTAAGCGGACTTGGGGTTGAGGCCATACTGAACCGTCAATCCGTAAAGGTGGGCAAGCCT
Source organism: Deltaproteobacteria bacterium (assembly GCA_019309945.1). Taxonomy (GTDB): domain Bacteria; phylum Desulfobacterota; class Desulfobacteria; order Desulfobacterales; family JAFDFH01; genus JAFDFH01. The sequence goes on along the minus strand of JAFDFH010000244.1, from coordinate 4,028 downwards.
GAATGGATTCGATCTCTGGGCATTGATTTGTCTGATGCGGAAGAAAAAATATCCAGTCTTCAATCTCAAGGGCAGACGGTTATGGTTGTTGTTCAGGAAAAGGGTGTTTGCGGGCTGATTTCCGTATCCGATAAGTTAAAGCCGGAATCAAAACAGGCTGTGGATCAGCTTCATGATCAACATCTTCGTGTGGTGATGCTGACCGGGGATAATCGCCAGGCCGCGGAGGCTATCGCCGCCGAGATTGAAATCGATGAGACCGTTGCCGAAGTTTTACCTGAAGAAAAATCCTTGAAAATCAAAGCGCTTCAATCCACAGGCAGATGCGTGGGCATGGTGGGTGACGGTATCAATGATGCGCCGGCTTTAGCTCAGGCGGACGTCGGGTTTGCCATCGGAACCGGGACCGACGTGGCTATTGAATCAGGAGATGTTATTCTTTCCCGAGGGGATTTGACCGGGGTGTCCATGGCGATTCGGTTGAGCCGGGCCACGATGAATACCGTTAAGCAGAACCTGTTTTGGGCATTTTTCTATAACATTATTTTGATACCGGTTGCAGCGGGAGTGTTATACCCCTTTAGCCTTTTTCCCGGCTTTTTAAGGGAACTCCATCCCATACTTGCGGCCTTGGCCATGGCCTTTTCCAGTATATCGGTAGTATCCAACAGCCTGCGACTATATAATGCCAGGATTGAACCCTAAATGATCGTAAACAAAATGGGAAAATTATTTAAAGAGCCTAATCTTGAAGGCCTCGTAAAAAGTCGTCACCCCGGCGAAAGCCGGGGTCCAGGTTAGTCATAAGTTTCTGAAAACACTGGATTCCGGCTTTCGCCGGAATGACAAAAAAGGACGTTTTTTGACTTTTTACGAAACCATCAATCTTAGGGGGTAACCTTTTGCTGCCCTGTTGCATCCGCAATTCGCTTTTTAGCCAGCTCATCCGCAATTTCATGAGTGGCTCGATTTTTTTGTTCCGACAATTTAAATATCTCAAGCGAAGTATCGTAAATGCCCGTAATGCGCTTCATGATCAAGTCTATATCGAAATTCCCGAAAATATCACTGGATGCCTGCAGCATTCCACCCGCATTGATAACATAATCCGGTGCAAACAGAATACCTTTCTCACGAAGCAATCGGCCGTGTCGCGGGTGTTCTAACTGATTATTAGCAGCGCCGGCTATGATGGATGTGCGCAGTCGTGGGATTGAGTCGTCATTTAAAATTCCTCCCATCGCACACGGTGAAAAAATATCGACTTCTTGATCATAGATTTCGTCAGGAGCGACAGCGTCGGCCCCGAAATTATCAACAGCATAGGCGACGGCTTCAGGGTTGATATCGCTGACAATTAGCTTAGTGCCTGCTTCGTGCAGATTTTTACAGAGGATTTTCCCCACATTACCCACGCCTTGTACAGCCGCTTTGAGCCCTTGAAGATCATTCCGGCCAAGATGATGCATAACGGCCGCCTTTATACCCTCACAGCAGCCACGAGCTGTAAACGGTGAAGGGTCGGTGCTATAACCGAAAATATAATGACAAGTCTCTGCAAAAATCTTTACATCATTAATGCCAATGCCGATGTCTTCAGCCGTGTAATACTGTCCTCCTAATTTCTGAACAAAGCCGGCAAAGGACTTCAGGAGAGTTTCATTCTTATCGCGCTCGGGGTCGCCAATGATAACGGATTTTCCACCGCCAAGCGATAGACCGGCCAAGCCATTTTTGTAACTCATGGCTCGAGAAAGACGCAATACGTCCGTGAGGGCATCATTAATAGATGGATAGGGCCACATTCGGCATCCGCCGGCAGCGGGTCCCAGGGTGGTGTCATGCAGCGCGATAATTGCGGACAAGCCGGCGTTTTCATCTCGACAAAAAATTACCTGCTCATGGTTGTCAAATTCTGCATGGTTAAATACACCCATCGTATTTATTTCCTTCAACTTTTAATCCTGGTCATTAAATCGCTTCGATCGTTGAGGGTGGTTTTGGCGCTATGTTGTATGTGACGCTGACGATGCCGGGAACCTCGCGGATAATTTCACCGGCGAGTTTCTCAAGGATTTCGAAAGTGAGCCGTGTCGGAGTTGCGACCCGTGCATCCACGCTATCCCAGCAGCGCACTTCGATCTGTTGACCGAAATCACGCTTCCCATCGCGCATACCCGTGACACGGTCTTCATGAAGGATCGCCATGTACTGGAACGCCCCCGTCTCTTTAAGCAACCGTTCCACAACGACGGTTGCCCTACGAACCGTTTCGATACGCTCCGGAGTTACCTCGCCTATCACACGTGCCGACAGCGCCGGCCCTGGAAACGGGATTCGTTCGAATAGTGCGGCTGGAAATCCGAGAGCCTCACCCACTTTTCTAACGCCATCCTTGCGGAGCTGAATGAGAGGTTCGATAATATGGTAGCCGAACGTCTTCTGCGGGTCGATCCCGATCTGTTCGAATACATTATGCTGCCGCTTGATTCCGGCCACGGTCTCGTCAACGTCGGTCAGGATAGTTCCCTGCAGAAGGTACTTCGCTTTGCTTTCCTTGACGATGCGTCCGAATACATTGCGGTAGAAGGTCTGGGTGACGGCCTCTCGTTTTTCTTCCGGCTCCGCAACTCCCTTTAGGGCCGAAAAGAACTCTTTGCGCGCATCGATCACTTCGACCATGACCCCCAGATTTAGGAAAAAGCGCGCTACCTGGTCGGGCTCTCCTTCGCGCATGAGGCCGTTTTCGATAAAGACGGTCTTTAGGCGTTTCCCCAGCGCCCGGTGACCGAGCATTGTGACCGTAGACGAATCAATACCTCCCGAAAGGGCATTGATGGCAATTCCGTCACCAACGGTATCCTTGATCTCTTTGACCTTTTCATTGATGAAACGTTCGACGTCAAGCTCCTGTGCGGTGATTTCCTTAATCATGTGTCAAGCTCCTTTTCATCACTGTTAGAATATATGACTTCAAACCGGTTGGATCCGGTTTCTTTAACTAGTACACTTTTGTTCAAAGTATCTTTAAGGTTCTTATTTGGTTCCGGCTTGTCCGGATTGGGATACTAGTTGTGATTTGAGGTATATGATACGCTGAATTACCGTAAATAGGGTCATTGCGGAATAAAGGATTAGACCGCTCCACAGAATGATTTCAAGGACTGATGGAAAGAGACTCAACAACAACGCCCAGACAATGAGGAAAAGGGTCCGAAGGCCCCGTTCCATCAGACCGACCTCACATTTATAACCCAACCCTTCGGCCTTTGCCTTCACATAACTGATCATGGATGTGAAAAGGAGGCTTAAAAAAATTAACGTACTGGCTAAAATCATTCTATCGGAGCCCCAAAAAAGAACCCAGAATCCGAATACATAAAAAAAATCGGAGAACCGATCGAGGCTTGAGTCTAAAAAAGCGCCAAAATTACTATTCATTCCATGATTTCTAGCCATCAGCCCATCTACGGCGTCCGCCACCCCTGACGACAATATGAACAGAAAGCCGAGTATCGGATGGGCATAAAATCCAAAAGGAACCATTATGGCCAGAATTAATCCCAACAACGTAAAATGATCGGGTTTTATTGAATGATGTGTTAATTTCGAAAGAAACGACTTTTCAAGAACTTGATAGAAAAGCTTAGCCGGAAAGCTGTTTCGAATAGGCATAATCCATAATTTCCCATTGCTCTAACCGAAATGGTTATTCGTTGTTCACCATATTCGGCACTGAGTTGTCATCCGCCTTTTATTAAATGGCATGCATCCTGTCATTTATCGCCTTTGTCAGAATAACGTTTTGTTTCAGCCGTCGAATAATTTCGTTTTTAACGGCAAGAAATTTTTATGGTATTTATTGACTCCTGGATTCTGGTGATAATGAAATTTCAAATATCTTTGGATAGGTATCAACATACCAATTTTAAAAAAAGAGAGCGCCTATGGCAATACATTATTTTAGAAAATCGCTTTTTTCGCTCCTCGACCCCTCAATATAATAATGATATAAAAACTTTTTTTGT
>JAFDFH010000243.1 GCA_019309945.1 Deltaproteobacteria bacterium | reverse complement strand
CCCGTTCAAGTGAGTCGACTTTTATCTCGCCGCCGATACATTTGGCGCCTTGACCCCATTTCAGTTCTACGGTTTCCACACCCAGCTTGTCGATGACAAACTCAGCCACACCAAGCCGTGTATCTTCGACATTAAGCTGAACCATGACGTCGCCATAACCGCTGTGATACCGGCGGTATTGTTCAATCCTGCGTTTCATGTCAGGTGCTTTGACAACCTTGCCATTTTTGTTAACCTCCAATTTTGGGTCGATTCCGCAAACATTCTCCCCACACACAATACTGATTCCCGTAATCGCAGCACCAACGGCGAAATGCTCCCAGTTTTTACGAGCGATCTCTGTACTGCCAAGGGCTCCGGTAAACATAGGGATCTTCATCTTTATCTTTTCCGTGGCGCCGTACCAGGTCTCGGTCGATACCTTCGGGAAGATGGCATGATCCGGATCGGCCTCGATCCCTTCAGCCCCGATGGCATACCCCATAATATTGAGATGCGAATAATCAACCGGATAGTCTTTGTCAGACCCGGCCGTAACATCACCAAATGGTGACGGATAAAGTAATTCACGGCCCCGGAAGGTAGCTTTAAAAAGGTCGCAATTCCCTCTGCATCCATCCACACACCGGCTGCAGATTCCGGATTGTGGTGCGACACTGCGAGATCGGTTTTTTGTCTCTAAGGCTTCGTTGGCATTGGGTCGGTGTAGATTCATTGTGGTTAACCTCCTTGTGTAAACGTTAAAAAATAAAAAAAGCGCCCATCCTCAAAAGGAATAAGACGCCTTTGTCTTATAAGCCCAAAAAAAAATAAAAGGCACCTCACCACCCGGTAAAGACGCCTTTGTCTTGAAAAATAAAATAGATTAACGCTTTCGCACGCCGTTGTGCAAAACTTCATTTAAACTTTATTTTGAGGGCTTTTATTAGCCGTACTGTATTTATTTGTCAAGTTATTTTTACTTGAAAAATATCAATCAATTTTAGTGAAACTAATTAAGGATGAGATCGAATAGCTTGAAAAAAGGCAACACCTAAAATTGGCATGAAAATTTAGTCGAGCTCTTCTGAAAGCAAGATCGCTTCGGCCACGGAACGGATGGGTTTGCGGGTATCCATACTGCGCTTCCGTATCCATTGGTATGCTTCTTCACCGCTCTTATTCCTGCGCTGCATAAGAATCTCTTTCGCTCGTTCGACAAGCTTGCGTGTTTCGAGTTCTTCCTGGATAACCTTGGTTTCCACCATAAGTTCGGTATTCAGTATGGCTACGGCAGCTTGGTGGGCAACTGTTGTGATGAGATTAACCTCGGTCTCTGCAAATTTATGGGGCTTGGCCGTAAAACAGTTCAGCACGCCAATCACCTTATCATCCTGTACCATGAGGGGAACACTGACCATTGATACCAGACCAAGTTTTTTAGCCATCTCCTTTTCTTTAAAGCGGGGCTCTTGGAGAATATCATTGACAATCAACGGACATTTGTAGGTGGCTACATAACCGACGACACCCTCGTTCAATTTTAAGGACCGATCTTTCACATACTCAGGGTCAATCGTCTGGGTGGCCTTTAAACGAATGGTGTTCGGGTTGTCATTTTCATCAATCAACCAGAGGGAGCATATTTCGACACCGGTGACCTTGGCGGTGACCATTACAATAAGCTTGAGAAGATCCTCAAGATATAGATCCGACGTAATGGCCCGGCTGATATCCATGAGGGCTTTAATATATTTGTCGTAAGTTTCAGTTAGAAATTTTTCCATTAGATCGCAACCCATCCGAAAGCGAATTATCACATCTTGCATAAATGTTCAAGGCACTATCGATCCCTAATTCTTGCGAAATCTTCACCGGTGGGGTTTTGAAACAACCTCAAGTCAAATTCACGCACAACGGCAAAAATATGATCGAAAATATCCGACTGTATCGCTTCATAGTGTGCCCATACCGTGTCATTCGTAAAAACGTAAATTTCAATGGGAAGGCCACTCGGTCCTGCCGGCAACTGCCTGATCAGGAACGTCATCCCCAAATGGATTTTTTTATTATTTCGTAAATAAGCCTCCAAATATGCCCGGAAGGTTCCGATGTTGGTCATTCGACGGCCATTCATCAGAACATCGGTGTTGATATCGTTTTCTTTATTAAAGCGTTTGATTTCTTCTTGCTTGCCTTGAATATAATCTACAATAAGCTGGTAGGTCCTAAAGCGTTCGATCATTTCGTCATCACAAAATTTGATACTTGCCATATCGATATGAATCGCTCTTTTAATCCGCCGCCCCCCGCTGATTTGCATCCCCCGCCAGTTTTTGAAAGTTACGTCAATGAGTTTATGGGTCGGAATAATGGTAAAGGTCTTGTTCCAATTTTGAATCTTTACGGTGTGGAGAGCGATGTCAACAACATCCCCATCGGCACCGTACGTGGGGACTTCAATCCAGTCCCCGACACGCACGAGATCGTTTGATGTTATTTGTATGCTGGCGACAAAGGAAAGAATCGTATCACGAAAGATCAAGAGAATTACCGCGGTCATGGCGCCAAAACCGCTCAACAATACCAATGGGGATCGACCGACAAGGCTGCTGATGATAATGATAACACCGATAACATAAATAATTAGCTTTGAAACCTGGACGTACCCTTTAATGGGCCGACCCTTAGACACATCCAGGGTCCGATATATCTCGTTTAAGGCGGTCAAGAGCGTGCCGATCGTCAACAAAACGAAAAAGGATATGAGCGCCACGGTGACTTTCCGGATAATATCTTCAGCCCAAGGAAACACGGAAGCAAAGCTATAGATGACGATCAGAGGAACAATGAATGACAATCGTCTCAGCATCACTTTTTTAAGTAGAATGTCATCCAATTTCGTTTTGGTTTTTTCGACCAGTTTTGACACCGCCAGTATGATATAGTGTTTGGTTATGAAGTATGAGACCAAACTCAGAAGTAATACGCCCGATGCCACTATCATCTGGGTAATCGATTGATGCTGATTCAACCAGTTTGAAACCGTATCGAAAGACATTTGACTCTCCTTGTAATAGTAAGCTTAGAAATTTAAAAACGTCGAGTGAAATTCCCAATGACTTCAGACTGACGAAGAAACGATTCAATTTCTTTCCAGAATGAATCCCAGTTGGGAGGACAATCGTTGTGTCCGCATTCATAGGAAATCAGTTTTCCATTTTTTGCGGCATGATAGAGCGCAACGCCATGTTTATAAGGAATCAGTTCATCTTTCCGGCCGTGAATAATAAGAACCGGACCTGAGTATGAAGCAACAACCGCAAGGTTGTCAAAAGGATCCCGAATAAGAAAGCCTGGAACCAGGTGTTTTAACGCGTAAGAACGGACACTGGTAAAGGTTGACATCAGGATGAGCGCCGCCGATGCCCGTTCAGCAGCAAGGGCACAAATCGCGCCGCCGCCGATCGAGCGTCCATAAAAGATAATCCTGGAGGGGTGAACGTCTTCACGGGCAACGAGAATATCATATGCGGCCACCAGGGCCTGGGTGATGCTTTTTTGAGAGGGCTTCCCCTCAGAACGCCCATATCCTGGATATTCAACCAGCAATACGCCGATACCTAACTGGGTGAAGACCTTCAGTTCTTCAATTCCATAGTCGATTAATTCGGCATTTCCATGGGCAAATATCACCGCCGGTGCAGGTCCTGCACCTTTGCCGGTTGCCGCCGGCATGAACCATGTTTCGACCTTTCCGGCGTTTGTATTTAACCATATCCTTTCGACACCGGGAATATCCTTTTGTGCAGCCGGATCCGTCACAACGAGATGACGAGGAAATAGAATGTGTCGCTGCATCAGAAAAAGCACGCAACAATAAGCAAGGTAAATCAGGAGCGTCCATGAAGCAATTTTAGCAAAACCCGGCACCGCTTTTTCCCACCGTTGCGGAACGTTTGTATTCCTGTTGTTCAATTGAGGCCACCCCAAAACGTTCAATTTTATCCAAGGTCAAGGAAGACAAATATTTTAACCACGGAAATATATGCAATATTTCGAGGTTTAAATTTAAGCCTGACATGATGATGGGGCCAAAGGGGACGTTTTGAAATTACCTCAAGAGTATAAAAAAATAGGGTGTATATGTCAATTTAAAGTAGATCCGGACAGCGATTACAGGAGGGAAAGTCTATGAAGAGCCCTTGACATGGATTTTGGTGTGATAACTTCTCAGTTTAATTAAACGTATCGGAATTTCTACAACTTATTGAAACTATACATGTTTATTGAGGCTATTGTAACTTCTCAATATGTTCCGGTAGGTCCGCTCCGCCATCCGGTAATTTTTTATCAATACGGCCAAAACTTGCCGTTAAGGGCGCCTAACAGTGCCCCGCGTACGGGATCTAAAATGAGTTTGTCGCTTAGCACAAACAGGCTACAATTAACAATCGTAACCGTTCACAGGTTCAGAGTTCAACGTTCAGGGTTAAGGACAAAGAAGGCATTGAAGACCCGAAGACTTCGTTAAAAATGTTCATTTTCCCAAGTAATTGCCAATTGGGCTCCAAATTTTGGATTAGGCCTG
>JAFDFH010000242.1 GCA_019309945.1 Deltaproteobacteria bacterium | reverse complement strand
CGGTTTTCGCTGCATGGGATCATCCTCGGGGAGGGACCTGAATATAATCTCGGATTTGGCGCCGGTGAGTTCAATGGTTTTCCGGGCAAGCTCCAGTATGGTGAATTCAACCGGATTGCCGATATTGACCGGCCCCGTTATATCGCCCGGAGTGTTCATGAATCTTATGAGCCCGTCAATAAGATCATCCACATAACAAAAGGAGCGAGTTTGTGATCCGTCGCCATATATCGTAACCGACTCATTTCGAAGGGCCTGGAGAATAAAATTGGACACTACCCGGCCGTCATTCGGGTGCATACGAGGCCCATACGTATTGAAAATACGCGCCACCTTAATATGCAAGTTGTGCTGGCGCCGGTAATCGAAAAAGAGTGTTTCAGCGCAACGCTTGCCCTCATCGTAGCAAGACCGCGGGCCGATACAGTTGACATTACCGCGGTACGTTTCCGGCTGGGGATTAACGTCGGGATCACCGTAGACTTCCGAAGTTGATGCCTGCAAAATTTTTATCTTTAATCGTTTGGCAAGCCCCAGCATGTTGATGGCCCCATGTACACTGGTCTTGGTGGTTTGTACCGGGTCGTTTTGATAATGAATGGGGGATGCCGGGCAGGCCAGGTTATAGATTTCATCAACTTCAAGATAAAGCGGAAAGGTCACATCGTGCCGGAGCAACTCGAAATAGGGACTTTGAAGCAAATTGGCAATGTTAGTTTTTGCGCCGGTGTAATAGTTATCCACACATACGATTTCAGCCCCGTCATTTAATAATCGCTCGCAAAGATGGGACCCTAAAAAACCGGCGCCACCGGTGATTAAGACTCTTTTTCGTAAGGGCATGTGACTCCTCATTTGTCCCGTGAGAGCTTTGCAAAACGCTCCCGTTTGAAGATCAAGTTGTCGCTCATGAAACGCTTTTGTCAGCGGGGGATGTTATTTGTTTTAAAAAAGCCCGGTGCTTCGCACCGGGATAAAACTGAAACTTTGAGGCACTGGCGTGCCCCATTTTTTCCCGCTTTGCGGGAAAAGAAAGCCACCCGCTATGCGGGTGGTAGTTTACTTCCTGGCAATAAACACCATTTGATGACAATGACAGGGGTCAATTTTTTCAAGAAGGGGTTGCATAAAATTCGGGAATGGATACAGGCCAAACCCATATCCAGTGACCTGCGAAAAGCCAACCATCTTGAGATATTTTCTTAAAACTCGAAAACTAAACACCACAAGGTGACGGTACTCAGGTGTATCAGATTCAGCGTCCCATCTAAGGTTGTCATTACTCACTTTATAAAGTTCTTCACTCAACATCAAAGCATCTGAATCCGGATGAGGTCCGCTTGAGGGCATTTTGCCGAGTAACAAAAGGCAAACCGTGAAATATGTGCTTATGTTCGGCGTCAATAAAATAAGGGTTCCCTTATTATTAAGAACTCTATAACATTCCTTGATAAACCGGCATCCATTTAATAAATGTTCCAAAACTGAGAGTGCAAACACACAGGCAAATTTTTCATCCCCGTATGGCAACCCTTTATTAAGATCTCCCTGTGTAACATTTAAATCTTTGTTTCTGGCAACTTCCACGTGGCCCTGATTCCACTCAATGCCATAATATCTTGATTTGTCAAACTCAATTTCCTCTGAAATCTTATGATACCAATATCCCTTGTTGGCGCCACAATCTAAACACTCCCCACCCCGACCAAGCGGTAAAATCATCTCTCTAAAAGCGGCCCCATAAGCCTCTTTCATCGTTCGTTCGTATAGTGATTTAAGGTATTGCCTGAGCACTTTTCAAAGGTCTCCTCGCTAGTGTCCATCCAAAAATGGCACTATCTTCCCCTGCCTCATAAGCTCTAAAACCCGCTCGGCGGCATCCATTGAATCTTCTTCGTGAGATGGGATGACAAGATCAGGATTTTCAGGAATTTCATAAGGAGCGGAGATCCCCGTAAAATTTTTAATTTCCCCGGTTCTTGCCTTTGCGTAAATTCCTTTTTGGTCGCGTTTCTCACATATATCAACCGGGCAATCCACAAAAATCTCATAAAATTGGCCATCATCCAGCAATGACCGGATCCTTTCACGATCCTTTTTATAGGGAGAAATGAATGCCGTTATGGCGATAATTCCGGCATCCACAAAGAGTTTTATCATTTCGCCGATGCGTCGAATATTCTCTGAACGATCTTCTGGGGAAAAACCGATATCGGAACACAGCCCGTGCCTGACATTGTCTCCATCAAACACATAGGTGGAACACCCCTGTTTTAATAGCAGTTTCTCCAGATTATGGGCCACAGTCGACTTTCCGGACGCGGAAAGCCCGGTAAACCAAACTGCAGCGCCTTTATGCCCATGATTATGTTCGCGATCCTCTCGAGAAACAGGCCCGTTAAACCAGGTAAGATTGTTTTTTGTCACTTTCTTCTTCATTAAGCCGGTATCCTTTGTTTCCTAATCTGAGACTTTTTTACCCAGCTCCGCCCCCTGGATTACATTCGAAACATAGGTGTAACCTATTAATTTAACTCGTACCTAATCTGAGCGTTTCAAATTTCGGAGATGGTTAAAAATAATAATGTTTTAAGGAATTCTGTCGGTTTGAATTTCCAAAATGTAAAACCCTTCGGGATTTCCAATTTTATCGCATCTACGGCGTCAGATGCCGTCCCGCATAGTACACTATAGCGGAACGACATCTTCCTTGTATCTGCGGCAAACTTGAAAATCGCTCAATTTAGGTCATATTGTGCAGCAGTTTACCGACTTGAACCTTAAGCCTTGTGCGCTTCCCAGATTAAAAGGCTGGGTCGCTTTTCCACTTCCGGGATGAAATCATTGTATTCTTCCCGGCTCATAACCAGGGTCCGAATTTTCCGTTTAATATATCGTTCAGTTTTTCTACTCAAATCATTAAGTTGATACTGGTCGATATCACCAACCAAGAGCAGATCAATTATCCCTGTATCCTTACCTTCGGCATAATTATCAATAAGATAAGCGCTTTCTAAATCCCCTAACCGGGTAATGATGCCTTCAATGACCTGGTCAATTCCCATGACCTTGCTCACCATGGATTTAAGTTCAGGAAACAATTGATGATCCGAATTTGCCATATAGAAGACCTGTCGACCGTTTTTCTGCGATTTAAGAAGTTTGGTTTTGGTGAGTTGGTTGAGCTCTTCCCTTACGGAATTGGTCGACAAATTGAATTCCTTAGCCAGTTCCCGCAAATAGGATCGGATACCCGGGTTGAAGAAAAACCGCACCAGAAGCTTTATTCTCGTTTTTGATGAAATGAGGCCGGTAAGTAAGTCCTGCAAAGGGGAAGCTCCTTTTTTGAGTAGTTATTCTACTCATAACATATTAAATAATTCTGTCAACAACTTTTTTACACAACTTTTTTATATGGAAAAATTCTATAAAACCTAACCCGGACAAGCCGGAATTGACTATTGAAAATTGAAGATTGAAGATTCCCCGCAGCTTGATGCGGGGAACCTTCAAATAGGATTTGATTTAATCTATTATTAATCTATTATTACGGTTAGGGTTTTATTGAAGAGATGGGGCATAAGAAAAGGTTTTGAAACAGCTTCTAAGCAAAAATGGTCCGATGAACCGCCAAACTCAAAAAGTGGAGCTCCTTGCACCGGCAGGAGATTTTGAAAAACTTGAAATTGCCATCCATTATGGTGCTGATGCGGTTTATCTGGGGGGGAAAAATTTTAGTCTTAGAAATTTTTCAGGAAATTTTACCGAACAAGAGCTTCGAAAAGCCATCTCCGTTGCCCACCAAAGCAACGTAAAAGTCTATGTGGCCTGCAATATATATCCGAGAAGCTGCGAACTTCAAGCGATATCGGATTACCTTGTTTTTTTGGGCAAGATCGAACCGGACGCCATTATCATAGCCGACCCGGGAATAGTCAATCTGGCACAAAAAAAAATTTCGCATATTCCCGTGCATCTCAGCACGCAAGCAAATACGACCCATATCCAAAGCGTTCTTTTCTGGCAAAACCTGGGCGTCAAAAGAATCAATATTGCCAGAGAGCTGTCTTTAGAAGAAATCAGGGAAATTGCCTCACACAGTGATGTGGAAATAGAGGCATTCGTCCATGGTGCCATGTGTATTGCATATTCGGGACGATGCCTGTTGAGCGGCTATATGGCAAACCGGGACAGCAATCGGGGAATGTGCGCCCACCCGTGCCGGTGGCGATATGCCGTTGTAGAAGAACTTCGACCGGGTCAATATCTGCCGCTAACCGAAGACGATCGGGGGTCGTATATCTTCAGTTCCAAAGACCTCTGCATGATCGGGCACATCCCGGACATGATCCGGGCCGGCATTTGTGCTTTGAAAATAGAAGGCCGGATGAAGGGAATCCACTACCTGGCCGCTGTTGTAAAAGCATACCGTGAGGCTATTGATGCGTATTACAACCATTCGGAAGCGTATGTTGTAACGGAAGAATGGACAAAAGAACTATCCTCAATAAATCATCGGGGGTATTGTACCGGCTTTTATTTCGGAAATCCGGATCAGGTATTACCCAATTACAGC
>JAFDFH010000241.1 GCA_019309945.1 Deltaproteobacteria bacterium | reverse complement strand
TGCACAGCAAAGTATCAATCTTTTCCCGGCTCAGGATAACAAAGAGTGTCAAAGCGGAAAACCTTTTACCGTACACCGGGCGGCAAGACGTTTTGCCGCTACGTTTCTTATGCCTGCAAAAGCAGTCTTTGATACGGTTCAACAGCTCGGTATTCAGAAAAAACGCTGGTCATATGAACTCTTGCTACGCATCAAACACCGTTTCGGCATTTCGGCCGAGGCTTTTTTATACCGTCTGGACGAGCTGGATTTGATTGACCCCGATTTAGTTAAGTCGCTTATAGAAAAAATTCATGAACATTACGGTAAAACAGATTTCGGCGAGCCCGACCTTTCAAGAAGGCTTTTAACTCCCAACGGCAGACTCTGGGACCTGGTCCTGACCGGCAAAGAAGTCGAAGACGGTCGCAATGAGGTGATGGACATAGAACGGATTTTAAATAAATGGAAAGTGATCAAGAAATAAAATCACTTTGCGATTTTATAAACAGTCGACATCGAACGACTCTGCCCTAATGTCAGCCGCGAGATGATCCGTAAGGTTATGAACCGGTGGCGAAGTGAAGGTCGTCTTGAAATGCTGGGAAGGGGGCGGGATGCCCGCTGGAGGCGCAAGGATTGAAATTGGGTACCAACCACTTTAATGTGGTACTTAATGTGGTACTGTTTTTTCAAACAGTAATTTAATCCGTAAAGCAGAGCGTTTTCTATATGGACGCACCTGGGATGAAATGCCCGATACAAATCGTCAAACTTGAGGTCACAATTTGTGACCTCCAAATGAGATAAAATGGGTTTGCGTCACAGACCAAATAAATCAAAAAGAGGAAAAACCATGCTGAAAAGATCATTTTCTATGTAGAACACACACAAGGCGACCCTTACAATTCATGTGACGCTACTCTTGATCCACTCCTGACCTAATATATTTAAAACGACCCTGACCTGAATCTCTGCCTGATACTCGACACCGCCTTTTGACGCCCTTAACCTTTATCGCACTCGATCGATCTGCTCCATCTGCAATTGAGTTCAACAATTGACCATTTAATATTATGTATGCCGTCATAGAAAAAAACAAGCTCACCATCTCGGTGGCGGAATTCTACACCATGGACTGGTATGAGCGGGATCATTTTTTGTCGCATGAAGAAAAATACCCATTTGATTACGGCCGGCTCGAAATCGATATTCACAGGAATGGCCGCAAGTACCTGACGGGTTTTATTTTGGATCCAAGGCTTTTTATCGTTGACTACCTGAAAACCCGGTACGGAAAAGATTTCAAGGCCCCCCGAAAGGTGCAATCGGTCTCCATTGACACCGGCAGGCATCAGATGTTTTGCGTTGATTTTCTCAAGGTGCGTTCTTTTGTCATTGACGGCATGGAAAAGGATCTCATTTTTCCGCAGTTTTGTCGTCGCAAGGGTGAATTGATCATCCAGGGATTCGAAGTTCTGGATGTATTTGCCGTAATCCGATACCTGACCCGGCGCTTTGACTACAAAGAAACGACTCTTATCCGCCAGGGAGACCGGGCCTATAATTTGAAAACCAAGCGCTGGCGCAAAATCCGGCTTGAGCAAAAGAAAAGGCATACGGCAAGGTCTGCAAAGAAGGATGCGAGGAAGTGACTGAAATTGAGGGACTATTTAAAAAATGAGATGTGGTAGAAATATGAAATAGTAATGCATTACGATTGAATCCTATTTATTATAGTATAGCAATCCTGTTCAAAAAACTACGGAGACTGTCAAATTTTAGGTGATATTTTTAAGCTCAGCGGCGAGTCAGAAAGCAGAAGGTTGATATTCGTTTGGGAAACCATACAGAAAAAAATGCAGGTGCGAATGCATCGAGCCTTTAATGATACGAAACTTATAACCGTGATTTGGCTTGAAATGTAAAAGCTATGAGAAATTCATCTGATATTATTTATCGGTATTGGGGTAAGGCCCGGCCTGATGACGAAGAAGCCGGACCAGCATACCATCTTTTGCCGATGCCTTCGGTGCCGGTGATTGGGGTTATCTCGCGGGGTTATGGCATGATATAGGGGAGTATTCGGAAGAGCTCCATGAGCAAACTGAACAGATGAAAGAGCTGTTAAAATAGCGGATTAAACAAGAGGGTATCATGATGATGTCGAAAGAACTTACAAACTCAACGATAGAACGCCAGAATGTTTTGAACAACCCGTTTGCCGTCACGGAAATTCAGAAAGCTGTAGACCTCCGATGCATCTTTTTTGAAGACCGCAATTGGTTAAACAAGGATCAGATCGCTTCTTTTTTTGAAGTCACGCCGCGTACCATTGATAATTATCTCAACAAATATGAAAGCGAATTGCGTCATAACGGTTACGAAGTTCTGCAAGGTATCCGATTGAAAAAGTTGAAGAAAGCTATAATTGCGCAGTTTGGTGACGAAATGGATTTCATTACCAAAACAACGACTCTCGGGATATTTGATTTTAGGGCGTTTCTTAATATCGCGATGTTGCTGACCGAAAGTGAACGGGCCCGCGTGTTGCGGCAGACCATACTGGATGTCGTTATTGATACGATAAATCAGCGTACCGGCGGCAGCACCAAGTACATCAATCAGCGCGACGAAGACTTTATTCTTGCTTACTTTCAGGAGGAGAATTACCTCAAGAAATTTACCAATGCGTTGCGGGATTATGTGGACATGGGTAATTTTAAATACCCGATGTACACCAATAAAATTTATGTCAGCATCTTTCGTGAAAATGCACAAGAATATCGCAAGATACTAAAGCTGCACGAAAAAGATAAAGTTCGCGACACCTTTTATTCTGAGATTCTTGATCTGGTAGCTTCCTATGAATACGGATTTGCCAAACTGCTGGAAGCTACCCATGCAAAACGGCAGCGAAAGCTGAGTTCATGGGATGTAGATCGGCTTTTTGAGGAATTTGAAAAACAGCCGCACTGGAAACCCCTGGTTGAGAGGGCTAGAAACAAGATGGCAAGCCGTGACCTGGCGTTCAGGGATGCACTTCATTTGCAGCTAAAAGAATATATTATGCCTGTTCAAGCGGATGAATTTGAACGTTTTCTTGGGGAGAAAAGTAAGGAGTTGGCAGAACGCCTGGAAGAAGCCAAAGATGTTTTTAAACGGTTAAAGGAACGCTAATAATGGAATTTGTTTACCCTACGCTTGAACAAGCCATGGAAGTACATCAGAAAACCGTTGAGGTCAGCGGTGGCGGAGCGGTGGGAAAATTGGATATGGGAAGGCTCGAAAGTGTTCTTTGCCATATCCAAAACGATGACTACTATCCGGCTTTTGAAGACAAACTGACCCATCTCTTTTTAGGGGCCTGTAAATTCCATTGTTTTGAAGACGGAAACAAACGGATCGCTATTTCATTAGGTGCCCAATTCTTATTGCTGAACGGTTATGTTTTCGTTACTAAGCGGTTTATCAATGAGATGGAAAATATCAGCTATCATGTCGCAACGGGAAAAATTGATAAAGACCTGCTAAAAGAGATTATCTGCGCTGTCATTGAAGATGATATGGCACGTGAAAGTTTGAAACTGAAAACATTGATGGCAATTTCGGACTAATATTACGAATAATAACTGGATAGAGATACAGGTCAAACAAGGCGAGAGAGGACCGTGGCGTTTTAGCTACCGGTTCATTTCAAAGTACTCTCGGGCCCATGATCAGATGGTTCAGGTAGCGCGGCGCGGTAAACAAAATCACGCCTACGGCGTGAGCAAAGGGTGCATGGCCTCCGGAACTTGTTCGGGGCGACTGTAGGGCCTGGGAGATATTTATTCTTCCCAAGCCGAGCGTTTTAAATTTTAGAAATGATTAAATTTAATAATATATTTAGGGAATTCTGTTGATTTGAATTTCCAAAATTTAAAACCCTTCGGGATTTCCGATTTCACCACATCTACAGCGTCAAATGCCGTCCCGCATAGACGACTATGGCGGAACGACATTTTCCTTGTATCTGCGGCAAACTTGGAAATCGCTCAATTTGGGTTTTTGATTGGCAGGAGGTGAAATGGAAACAAGCATAGCTGTCTTCAGAGGTAAGGGAATCAGGAAGACGATTCACAACAATGAGTGGTGGTTTTCGGTTGCCGATGTTGTTGAGGCATTGACGGATAGCACCGATCCCCGCCAATACATAAAAAAAATGCGACAACGTGATTCGGAATTGAATTCCTACTGGGGTACAATTTGTACCTCCCTTCGTCTAAAAGCCCTTGACGGCAAAATGCGTAAAACAAATTGTGCCAACACAGAAGGCATTTTCCGCGTTATCCAGTCCATCCCCTCTCCCAAAGCCGAACCCTTCAAACGCTGGCAGGCGAAAGTTGGTTATGAGCGGGTGCAGGAAATCGAAGACCCGGAGTTGGCCACGAAACGGACACGGGCGCTGTATAAGGCGAAAGGCTATTCTGACGACTGGATTGAGAAGCGAATGCGTGGCATCGCTATCAGGGAGGAGCTTACAGACGAGTGGAAAAAGAGGGAGGTAAGGCGCGAGAAGGAATACGCGATACTAACCGCCGAGATCGCAAAAGCCGCTTTTGGTGTTACGCCCGGCGAACACAAAAAGCTTAAGGGGCTGGAACGCGAGAATCTCCGCGATCATATGACCGATTTGGAAATGATTTTTTCCATGCTTGGAGAGGCGGCTACGACTGAGATAACGCGGGTGGATGATGCAAAGGGTTTTCAGGAAAGCAAGCGTGCCGCTCACAAGGGTGGAGAGGTTGCCGGAAAGGCGAGAAAAGACCTGGAACGAAAGACCCGCAAGAAGGTTGTCACCCCCGAGAACTATTTGGACATTCCTCAGAATGAACGGCAGTCGCCGCAGAGACTGAAATCACTGAAAGAGCATGCTCTTATTGAGAGTGCGATTTCATCCAATCGCATTGAAGGTGTTGAGGTAGATAAAAAGCGCATCGGCACCATCATCTTTGGCAAATCGCTTCTTCTCGACCGGTCAGAGGAAGAGGTTCGGGGCTACCGAGAAGCGCTCAATCTCATACATGATACGGGATCAAAGTTGCCCCTTACGGAAAACACCTGCAAGAAATTGCATCATCTGACACGCGGCGAGATATGGGATGCCGGTAAATACAAAGAAAAAGATAGCGACATCATCGAAAAACGCCCGGATGGTACATCCAGCATACGGTTTCAAACCGTTCCGGCCGGTAAAACTTCTTTCTACATGAAAGAACTGATTGATTCATGGCAGGAATGCATAAAGGAAACAAAGGTCCATCCGCTAATAGTGCTGGCGGCATTCAATCTGGAGTTCCTGTGCATACACCCATTCCGCGACGGAAACGGTAGAGTCTCCCGATTGCTGATGCTTCTGCAGAGCTATCATCTGGAAATTGAGGTCGGAAGATATATAAGTCTCGAACGCCTTATCGAGCAGAACAAGGAAAGATATTACGAAACATTAAAGCTGAGTTCAGAAGGATGGCATGAAGGCAAACACGACCCTTGGCATTATATCAATTTTGTCTGTTTCATACTCAAGAGCGCTTACAAAGAATTTGAAGAAAGGTTGGGCAGGCTGCCTCAACCAAGGGGTGAGAAGACAGCAATGGTTCAAGATGCCGTTAAAAGTTTCCCCGGTGATTTCAGTGTTGCCGATATACTGCGGAAATGTCCCGGTGTTGGTATTGATATGATACGCAGGGTGCTCAAAGACCTTCAGGCGCAAGGGCTTATTGAATGCCTTGGCCGTGGCAGAAATGCAAAATGGAATAAAACCGGGAATTAGGTAATAACAATTAATATAGGCAATAAATTGGGTAACAAGTAGCGATATGTATTCCGAAGACGACCTCATACCACTATCTGCTTTGCAGCACTTAATTTTTTGCGAAAGGCAGTGCGCCTTGATCCATGTTGAGCAGCTTTGGATCGAAAACCTATACACTGCTGAAGGCAGAATTATGCATGAGCGGGTTGACACAGGAAATAGGGAATCCAGAGGCAAGATCCGTATTGAGTACGGTATGCCATTGCGGTCGCTCCGGCTTGGATTGATCGGCAAGGCTGATGTTGTCGAATTTCACCTTGCCGTCGAAAAAACAACAAAGGAAAAATGGCAACCATTCCCGGTGGAATACAAGCGCGGCAGACCTAAAAAGGGCAGCGCCGATTGCGAAGGGTGGCAAAAGTTTGTCAAAATTATGGACAGCGGGTTCAATATTCCGTTTTCGAGTGCATTGTTGATCCAGCTCAATGGACGGCTTTACGCCAAAAACTGATTAATGAAATAAAGCTTGAAAAGGTCGCCCCCCGTGCGGGGGCGTGGATTAGGGGCCAGTTGAAGAACGGAATCCATTAAAACAAGGATTGAAAAGCGGTTATCCGAAGGTAATGGGTGATGGGTAATAGAATTGAAGAGTGTAATCCTTTAAATAGCTGCTTATAAAAAAGTCTGTATCCACTTTTCAAACATAACATCCTGGATTTGGTAAACTTTGTTTTTAGACACGATATTTCTTCTTATCAGCACCTCTAAGGCTCGTGTAACCTGAGAACCGGCTTTAAGGTCAACGGATTGGATCGCCTTGGCATAGAAGATCTCCTCACCTTTAGTGGAGAGTATCAATTTAAGTGTTTTTTTCTGGTTAATGGTCAGTGATTCCCAAAGATTTAAAAATTCATGATAATGCCTTTGCAGAATTTTAATTTCAACCTGATTTAAGGTTTCAACCGAAAAATCATCTTCATCCCATAAAAAATAAAGAAACTGTTGGACATACATAGGATGATTTTCGCATCGGTTTATCACCGCTTTAATGATATCCGGATTCAGCTTGGCTCCCTTTTTCGCAAACAGCCTGCTAACCCACGGCAAATAATCTTTAGTGGATATTTTATCAAGCGGATAACTTGCCGCCAACCTATAAAACGCTCTATTTTTATCATTAAAAATTTCAGACAAGATATGGCGCTGACTTCCGCAAAAAATATAGGATATATTCTGGTGAAGTTGTATATTCTTGCGAAGCCGCTTTTCAAACCCTTGTTGTCCGTAATTGGCGATCTCTTGAAATTCATCAAAAACAACAACCAATTTGCGCTTTTCGGATAATCGATGGAGCATTTCCATCACGCTATCGAGCATTGTCATATCGTAGCCCGATTCAAAGGAAATGGAAAGACTTGACGGTGTGCCTGCAACAGGATCGATAGACCACCCGATTTTTACATTTTTAAGGGAATTTTTTATAAGGTTTACCAATCTTTCTATTTTAGACTCTATCTGGCTTAAACTTGATAGGACAGCAGATATGAATTCTCTTTCGGACAAGGTCCCATATAAATCGACATGCAGCGTGTCGATTTTAGGCTTCTGACGCTGTGCCTTTTTAAAGACGTTAAAGATTAAAGAAGTTTTTCCATACCTTCTATGAGAAAAAATAAGCACATTTTGAGAATTTTTGATAAAATTCATCAAATCGGCTATTTCTGTTTTCCGATCACAAAAAGCAGCACCCGTTACAATCGTTGTATAACTAAAAGGGTTTTTCATGATTTATATTCGGCTAGTAATAAATTGCGAATTAATAATATATCTTCTGTTAGTAACTTCGTGTGTATAATAAATTAATTTAATATGTATTGTCAATACTTTTAAATAATGAAATCCGAAAGATAATTTCATGTAAAACAAGGATTGAAACGCATAAAAGCAGGTGTCGGGGATCAGGGGTTAGGGGTCAGGTTGAAGAACGAATTCAATCATTAACAGTGTTTCTGGATTTAAATGAAAAGGATTTAGCAGTCTAAATATTTTTTACCGTAAGTTTGACGGCTTCGTAAAAAGTCTTTTGTGAGCGACATCGAGCAAAATCAGACTTTTTACGAGTTCATCAAGTTTAGACCGGAAAATAGTTCAAAATTATGATATGTTAAGTGGTTAAACAGGAAAAGTTCAAATCGATACCGGGAGGCCCCTATGGAATTAAAAATTACTTACACGCACTTCGACATCAGAAAAGTGAATATTTATGATGAACTTGAAGCAGATTTAAAAGCTTGCCTTGCGGAAAACGGATTCGAACTGACAGATGATGATTTTGACTTTGACAGCGGGCAGAGAACCTTGAGTTTTATGAATAAAGAATGGTTGTCTAAATTCGAAGAAAACGATTAATTATCCGTCCAGCGAGCCAGATCTCAAATTCAACGAAAATGGCAAGAATAATTCATTTTGTACACTGATTGCAATCCCGCGGTACAAAGTATGAAAAATATATTATGATCGGTTTTCAATTAACTTCTATCTTTCGTTAAGGCACTATCGGATGAAATTGCGTGTTGTTGTATTTTGCATTTTCCTT
>JAFDFH010000240.1 GCA_019309945.1 Deltaproteobacteria bacterium | reverse complement strand
CGATATCGCCGCTCGCGGAATTGATGTAACCCGGATCTCGCATGTCATTAACTACGATATCCCTTCAACTCCCGAAGCATACATTCATCGTATCGGTCGGACCGGCCGCGCCACTCATAGTGGCGAAGCTTTAACCCTTATTACCGGAGACGATCGCGAGATGGTTCGTGCCATCAATCGAATCATCGGTTCTAAGATCGAGCAACGGATCTTGGCATCCTTTGACTACAACGCCCCGTCATTCATTCTAAAAGACAGTCTGCAGGGGCAACGAAAGCCGCATCGCAAATTTTCAGGGGCGAATAAGGATCGAAAGAGAAAGGCTTCACGCATGAACAATCGTATTTGGGATTAAAGCTACGATACGGATAGAAAGAGACAGGGATCAAGCAGCAGCCCAAGGCCATGCCCAGACATCCGATTTCTTCCGTTGCCGCCACTTCTGCGACCCAACTCATCCCCCGGCCACCGTATTTTGGGGGAAATCGTATGCCCCGCAACCCTCGTTCAGCCAGCTTTGCTACAAATTCGCGCGGATATACAATCTCGTTGTTGTCCATTTTTCGCAGGAAATCAGGGGTGACTTCCTCGAATACAAACCGACGGACCTCCTTTTTAAGTTTACGTTCCTCCGGGGTGAGCAAAAAATCATACATGGTGTCTTGTTTCCTTTTTTTTAAGTTGTTTTGTTAGAGTGAAACAAGTCGAATAGTATTATTTCGGACTAACTGCACCTTCATCACGGTACCAGATTGCGGCGGATGGCGTTTCGCTCTGGTTAGGCGATGATTACAATACAGCTTCAAAGCGCTGCTCGATAGCCTTTTGGCCCCAATTTTCACCAAAATGTTGTTCCACAAGTTTGAAGCCCGCCTTTTCATAAAGATGTCGGGCAGCTTCGAGCCCTTTAAAGGTCCAAAGATAAACCCGGCTATATTTTTTCGCCCTGCAAAATGTCATGGCTTCACGAACAAGGCGTGAACCGGCACCTTTCCCTCGAATTGCATCGGATGTAATGAACCATCGGAGATGAGCGCCTTTGCTTTTTCCTTGCAGGCCGTCTATGATGATAGAACCTTCGATGTGATCATCCAATAACACCGTCCACAGGCCATCGCGATCCGAGTCATATCTTGTAATAAATTCTGCCATTTCAGATGCAACTTTCGCTTCGAAAAATGGGCCAAAACTCCAGTGCTCATGATAGTAAGAGGCATGTAATTCGGTCACTCGGCCGATAACTCCTGACAAATAACCTGCTTTTAGTTCAAACGTTGACATGGGGTTGCTCTCTTTTGGGTTTTATCTGTCTTCTTAGCGCGTCGGCTCACCCAGTGCGGTTCAGCGGAGTTGTTTGGTTGTCGGGTGCAGCGTTTGGTCATGCCACCGCCTACGATACCTGTCGTTCCATGATGAGGTCGGTCTGCACGTCATTGCCAACCGTGAAAGCATGGGAACCTACCTCGATGAAGCCCCACTTCCGATAGAAGGCTTGCGCACGCTCATTATATTCCCACACGCCTAGCCAGATGGTTTTATAACCACTATTACGAGCCTGTTTAAAACAAGCCTCGATCAGGGCGGCGCCATATCTCTTACCAAGGACCCTCTGGTCCAGATATAAGCGAACGAGTTCCACTGGGCTGGGACCACGTACACAATCCGGCACTTCACCGGCTTTCAGCTTTGCATAGCCGACAACTTCTGCGCCAACGTAAGCCAGCAGGAACCTTGAATCAGGATCAGCCAGCTCAGTCGCGATTTGTTCAGGAGCGAAGGCTGAGGCCAGATAAATTTCCATGTCTTTCGGGTCATTATCCGGGCCGAAGGCGTCACGGAAGGTGCGGGCAGCGATTTCAGCCACCGTTTCGATTTCATCATGCGATGCTTGACGTATAGCTAGTTTGGAGGTTGCCATCAGCGATTTATCTTCTTGGGGAGCATATCTGCTCTTGCATTAGTTTGTCAGACTTTGTAATGGGGCGGGTATTGAACCTCCGTGGCGGATAAAGTGATTGGAACCCTGCCCATTATTCACGGAAATAATGGTGGATTGTCCGAGAAGACCGCCAAAATAGGCGCTGTCGCCGGCGGCTTTTCCGGGTACCGGAATTAAACGGGCAGCGGTGGTTTTATTATTGATAACCCCAATGGCCATTTCATCGGCAATTATGGCGGCTACGTTATCGGCCGAAGTGTCTCCGGGTATGGCTACCATGTCCAGTCCGACCGAACACACACTGGTGATGGCCTCCAGCTTATCCAGGCCGATATAACCATTGCGGACGGCTTCGGAAATATTGAGATCTTCACTGACAGGGATAAAGGCTCCGCTTAAACCGCCTACCCGGGAACTTGCAAATGCTCCCCCTTTTTTAACAGCGTCGTTTAAAAGCGCCAGCGCCGCAGTCGTTCCGGGAACACCGATACTTAAAAGGCCGAGACTTTGAAAAATTTCACCAACGCTGTCACCGACATTCGGTGTAGGCGCCAAGGACAGATCCACCACGCCAAAGCTTATATTCAGGTTTTTCGCTACTTCTCTACCGATTAATTCTCCCACTCGCGTTACTTTATAGGCGGTTTTCTTTATCAGTTCCGAGATTTGCCCCAGGTCTAAATCGGGATTGGAATCAAGGGCTCGGTCAATCGCCTTTTTCACGACTCCCGGTCCGCTGACGCCGACGTTAATCACCGCATCGCCTTCTCCGATTCCCAGATAAGCACCGGCCATGAAAGGAATATCTTCGGGGATGTTGGCAAATACACAGAGTTTGGCACAGGCAAGGCCATCTTTTTCAGCGGTCAGCTCGGCTGCCTGTTTGATGGTTTTTCCCATAAGTAACACCGCATCCATATTGATGCCCGCCTTGGTAGAGGCGACATTTACGGATGCGCAAACCCGTTCGGTGGCAGCCAATGCGTGCGGTATGGCTTCGATCAGGGCACGGTCTCCACGGGCAATACCTTTTTGGACCAGAGCCGAGAAGCCGCCAATAAAGTCAACACCGATTTCCTGCGCCACGTCATCGAGGGTTTTGGCAATATCCGTCAATTGAAATGAGGACAGGGCGGCGCCAACCACTGCGATCGGGCTGACTGCAATTCGCTTATTTACCACCGGTATGCCGTATTTTTGACCGATGTGATCGCAAACGGAAACCAGGTTTTCGGCGAAATGGGAGATTTTCCCATGAACTTTATTTTTTACTTTGTCCAGATCGTCGCCGGCACAATCCAGCAGATTAATGCCCAGAGTTACTGTACGTACATCTAGATTTTCATTTTCAAGCATCTCCAGGGTGGATATGATTTCTCTATCGGTTAGCATGGGCTGCCTTTCATAATTAGTGCCCGAACGAAAACTAGATAGTTTTTCCAAGTTCAAGGAAGGCGAATATTTTAACCGCAGGAATACATTAGCGTATTTTGAGGATTAAAATCTGAGCCTGACGCAGAAATTGGGGAAAATAGCAGTTTTCGTTCAGGCACTAATTATGATCACTGCATAATTCCCCATTCTGACTTACGCTTTAAAAATTTCTGACATCTATATTCTATTAATGGTTTCAAAAATGTTGCGGTGCTGGATACTGATGTCCAGATCTAGAACTTTGGCTTTTTCTCTAAGGTCCCGGTAAAAGGCCTTCTGGTCGATCTCGGTGGGGATGTCCACTTCATAAATCATAATATTGTTGCCGGGCTTTTCACCTCCTTTGAAAACCGCCTGGAGATTGGTGATATTGACACCATAGGCCGCAATGGTTGCGCTGATGCCTGCTACAAGCCCTTTGCGATCTGGACCTTTGGTCGTGATAACAAACGGTTGGCACTCTTTTGGTGCAAATGCTGCTTCGGGGGTAGCGAGAGGCTCGATATGCACATGCATGTCCATATGAGCCAGATCCTCTATGAGAATGTCACGCAGGTCGTCCAAGAGTAAATCCGGCGGTAGAGTCACGATAAACGAGCCCGCAAATTCGGTTTGCAGGATTGTCTGACTGACGTTTTCGATATTGACGTTTTGTTCAAATAGAATGTTGGCTACAGCCGCCACAATTCCAGGTCGATCATGCCCCAGAACTGATAAAATAACTTTATTCATAGGTTGGATACCGTCGGTTGGATAAATCTAACTGTTTAAGTTGTCGTTTTTATTTTTTGACCTTTAATATCAAACCAAGACGATCTGTCAACAGCGGTCCTGGCTTTTAAAGTTGTTACCGGCCTGAACCCGGGCTATTAATTTCTCGTGCTTGCGGTCAAATTTTTTTCGCCTCATGAAACCAACACCGATGAAATTCTGCACTTTCCGATAGAGTATCAGTATGCGCCAGAGCGGCTGGTCATTGGCAAACCATTTCAACATCAGATTCGCACCCCTGATGACGACATCCTTAAACTGAATATCCTCGTCATAGGACAGAAAATTCGAGTGCCTAAGGATGGCGCGCTTCGTCAACACTTTTATTGTCTCCAGGTCCAGGGCCTCCGGTTCATAGCTTACAGGGTGCAGGAAATTATCGGATCTGCTGTCCGGATCCTGATCTGCGAAGCATTCAGAAATGGGTGAACCCTTATAAACTCTTATACCGACACCGATA
>JAFDFH010000033.1 GCA_019309945.1 Deltaproteobacteria bacterium | reverse complement strand
GGTGGTTTTACCATGATCAAAACCGGTCGAACGAAAATCGACACAAAGGAAAAAATAGCCCTTTCAAGAGAAACCTGCAAAAAGCTCGGTTTAGACGCCCTTGTCATTGTTGGAGGTGATGATTCGAACACCAATGCCGCCTTTCTCGCACAGGATATGTTTGAAGATGGTGTCCAGGTCATCGGGGTTCCCAAGACCATTGACGGAGATATCCAGGTAAGAGACGCGGACCGTAATGTTCTGTGCGCCATGTCTTTTGGTTTTCACACGGCCGCCCGGGCTTTTGCCACGGAAATCAGTAACCTGTGCACGGACAGCAGTTCCGATGTCAAATACTGGCATATTTGCAAGGTGATGGGAAGAGTCGCAAGTCATCTGGCACTGGAAATAGCCCTGCAGACCCATGCCAATATGACCCTCATCAGTGAGGATCTGGCCGACTATGTCGATCCCGCAAGAATTGAGAATGCAAAGAAGCAGGGAACAATGGATTACACCTCCTACGGCATGACGCTGAGACATCTTTCCCGGGTGATTTGTGACGGCATAGTAAGGCGAGCCGCCGTTGGTAAAAACTATGGCGTAATTGTCATACCGGAAGGTGTTTTGGAATTCATTAACGAGATACAGATTTTTATCATAAAGCTGAACACCATTATTGCTGACTATAATCAAGCCCATGACACGGATTTCCATTCGGATTTTTTGGTTCTCGAGGATAAGCTGGATTACTTGAGGAGACTTGCCAGGCGCTCACGGGAAGATAGTTCTTTTACCGTATGGAATACAAGGGATGACGATCTGTTCAATGTTCTTCCCGAATTTTTTCAGGAAGGGCTCCTGATGGAAAGGGACAGTCATGGAAATTTTCAGTTTTCACAGGTTGAGACAGACAAGGTATTACTGGGCCTGGTCACTGATTATTTGAAAACTTTAGAGGAGCAAGGGGTGTACAAGATCGGTGTGGAACGCGGTTATTATAAAAAAACGATTGAAAAAGGAGGCCTCGACCCTGATTATTACGGACCTGTTTTGTTCAACAATTACGAAGCCGGCGATTTTTTGATGATGAAGCCGTCCATCATATCCGTGAAAACGCTCAAACAGGAACTGGGGAAAAAAGGGGCGCTCCAGGAAGCGGACAAGATTCCGGGACCTGTGGAAAAAATTTATAAGAAATCCCTGCCAAAGCTCAAGACCCAATCCCATTTTTACGGTTACGACGGCCGAGGAAATGATCCGACCCGTTTTGATTGTACTTATACTTATAACCTGGGATTAACGGTTTTCAGCCTGATCGCCAATGGCGCTACCGGTCAGATGGCGGCCATAAAAAATTTGGAAATGGATTTTTCAAAGTGGGCGCCGATCGGGATTCCGATTGCCCCGCTGATGCACCTTGAAGAAAGAAAAGGGAAAATGATCCTTGTGCTTGAAAAAAGCGTGGTGGACGTGGATTCCACATCTTTTAAGGTTGTCCGCGGACTGAGAGAAGAATGGCTTGCGGCATCACCCGGAGAAGATAACTATCGAAGGCCGGGTCCCATCCGTTTTACAGGAAAAAGTGAAGAAGACCGGCCGATGACGCTGGTCTTGAATGCACTGCGGTAAAATTTTTCGCAGGCCTTGATCTCGAACAAAAATCCTCGTTTCTGGACGGGCACTATCTAATCCATGGCATCCAAAACTTCGAATCCGTTATTTTCGAGGGCTTTTTTCAAGATATCCGTCTTACAGGCGGAAAGCCGGAAATAGTATGTCCGTTTACGGGACTGCTGCGCTGTCATCCCTATGTTTATAATATCCCCTCCATTATCGTGGATGATCTGTAGCGCTTTTTTAAAAGAGTCCGGTTCGTCTTTTATCACAACATCAATCCGTGAACTGGCGGTGAGGATGCCCATCATATCGATAAAGGCTCTCAATATATCGGTCTCGGTTATGATGCCGACCAGTTTATCATTTTTAACCACTGGAATTCCGCTGATTTTATGCTTGTAGATGAGTTGAGCCCCAATCTCGATGTCGTCATCCGGGCGGACCGTAATGGGGTTCTTGATCATCAAATCCGGCAGGGTCACACTACCCAGCATTGAGGGGATAAGCCCCAGTTTTAAGTCTGCCAGGGTTACAAAGCCCTTCAGGGTCTTTTCGGATGAGACCACGGGCAGATGACGGATGGAGTTCACTTTCATTATATCGATGGCTTGCTCAATCGTGGCGTTTTCAGTGATCGTGATGGGATTCGGTATCATCAGGGATTTAATTCGCATAATCCATTCCTTTGTTATTGGGATGCCCATGGTTTGCCGTCTCGATGTGGGTCTTGGCAACAAATTAACATAGGTTCGAATAATTATGCAAGCGATTGTTTGAGCCCGCCAAATAGGGAAAATCGGTTGAAGAGCCGGTTGTCCATGTATGCTCCGGTTTTCATCGGCTTGTGTCCCCGACGGGGTTTTGTACAGGCAGGGTTAATTTTGGATGGAGACGGGTTGGTAACTGCACAGCGGTTCTTCAGCCAGAAAATCGCCGGTGGCTTCAAAAGCCCTCGCCCTGCAGCCCCCACAAACTTTCCTAAATTCGCATTTCCCGCATTTTCCCTTGAGATTATCGAAATTTCGCAAGGATCGAAATATCTCAGATCTTTCCCAGATATCCTTAAAGGAAACTTTTGTGACATCACCACAGTTGAGATCAAGAAATCCACATGGTTGCACAATTCCCGTATGCGAGATAAAGCAAAAACTTGTTCCTCCTAGACATCCACGTGTGACCGCATCCAGACCGTGTGTTTGATAGGTAATTGACTTTCCTTCTTCCTTCGCTCGCTGCCTGAGGATGCGATAATAATGGGGCGCGCAGGTCGCTTTTAATTGTAGCGCTGTCTTTCCTTGCTGATCATAAAACCAGTTCAAGGTCCGTTCATACTCCGCTGCGGTTATTTCCTTATCCACAATATATTTACCGCGACCGGTCGGGACGAGCAGGAAAATGTGGTGGGCCACTGCGCCGATATTTATTGCAAGCGCTTGGATGCCGGGAATCTGATCCAGGTTCGTTTTGGTAATTGTCGTGTTGATCTGAAACTCTATTCCAGCTTCTTTTGCCAGGCCGGCGCCACGAATGGCACTTTCAAATGCACCTTCAACCCCCCGAAAGCGGTCATGGCTTTCTTTGGTCGCACCATCTATGCTGATACTGATCCGTTTGATGCCCGCATCCACCATCTGCTTGGCAGTCCTTTTAGTGATCAGTGTTCCATTGGGTGCCATGACCATTCGCAGGCCGATGTTTGAGCCATAGCCCGCAATCTCAAAGATGTCGGACCGCAGCAGGGGTTCTCCGCCTGTGAGGATGACAATAGGGGTGCCGATTTCAGCGATTTGATCCAGAAGGGCCAGTGATGTCCGGGTGTCGAGTTCTCCAGTGTAGGGACCTTCGGTTGCCGATGCACGGCAGTGCAGGCAGGACAGGTTGCAGTTACGCGTGACTTCCCAGGCGACAAGGCGAAGGGAAGCAATTTTGTTTTCACTTCCGGGAGGAGGCGTAGGGTCGTGAGCGGTCGGGTTGACGGGTTTCATTACCACACATTTAGCGCTTTAGCATTTTCGCTGCGTCCATTGCAAAGTAGGTTAAAATCATGTCCGCTCCTGCCCGTTTGATGGCGATAAGGCTTTCCATCATAACTTTTGGGCCGTCCAACCATCCCATCTTGTCGGCCGCCTTTATCATTGCATACTCACCGCTGACATTGTATGCGGCAATCGGCAGATCGATTTCCTCACGGATGCGGTAAATAATGTCAAGATACGCAAGCGCAGGTTTTACCATGATGATGTCCGCGCCTTCTTCCACATCCATTGTCACTTCCCGTACCGCTTCCAGGGCGTTGGCGGGGTCCATCTGATAGGTCTTGCGATCTCCGGATTTCGGGGCTGAATCCGCTGCATCGCGAAAAGGCCCGTAAAAAGCCGAGCAGTATTTGGCTGCATATGACATGATCGGAATATGACTGCAACTGTTTTCATCCAGGATATTGCGAATTTCCGCTACACGCCCGTCCATCATGTCCGAAGGGGCGACCATATCCGCACCTGCTTTTGCATGCGACAGGGCGGTTTGAGCAAGTAGATCAAGGGTGGCGTCATTGTCAATGATCGGACCGTCCATAATACCACAGTGGCCGTGATCCGTGTATTGACATAAACACACATCGGTGATCACCAGAAGATCAGGGAGCTTTTTTTTCAAAGCCCTGGTTGCTTTTTGAACGATTCCATCCTTGGCATAGGCACTTGTTCCCAACGGGTCTTTCTTGTAGGGGATCCCAAAAAGCATAATTGCGGGGATGCCGAGTTCATAAGCGGTTTTCGATATTTTAAGCAGATTGTCGATGGATAACTGATAGGTTCCGGGCATTGAGGGGACGGGATTTTTTACCCCTTGGCCTTCAATGGCAAAGAGCGGCAGAATCAAATCATCCACGGCAAGCAGGGTTTCCCGCATCATTCGACGAAAAGCCTCGTTTTGCCTTAATCGCCTGGGTCGATAGTCCGGGAATAGCATGGGGGGCTCCTTAACGGCAAGTTTTGGCCGTATTGAAAAAAATTAGCGGATGGTGCAGCGGGCCTTACGGAACATATTGAGAAGTTACCTTATTTCTTCATCTGTAAGATAACAGGCCGGGTCGGGTGCCCATACATCAGCGGTCACGGCCTCGGCGCGCACCCTGAAATTTCCGGCACAGATGTCCAACCATCGACAGGTCGCGCATCTTCCTTGGACGTATTTTTTTTTCTCTTTCAGTCTTTTCATGAGCGGCTCCGACAGGTCCGTCCAGATTTCAGAAAAGGGTCGGTCCTTAATATTTCCGAAACTGTAATGCCGCCAGAATTGGTCCGCGTATACTTCGCCGTCCCAGCTAACGCACCCGATACCTCTGCCGGAACTGTTGCCTTCATTCATTTTAAGGAGTTCAAGCACTTCTTCGGCCCGCTTCGGATTTTCTTGCAGTAGTCTTAAGTACACGTAGGGACCATCTGCGTGGTTGTCCACCGTTAGAACCTCTTTGGGTTTTCCCTTTTCATGGAGTTCTTTGGTCTTGTCCATGATCATGTTGATCACCTCGCGGGTTTCTTCATGGGACAAATCCTCTTCCACCAGTTTTGATCCGCGTCCCGCGTAAACCAGATGGTAAAAGCAGGCCCGCGGAATATCCATTTCTTCAAGAAGCTTAAATATCTTGGGCAATTCTCCCGCGTTAAACGTGTTGATGGTAAAACGAAGCCCGACTTTTATTCCTGCCGCCTTGCAGTTTTTGATTCCGTCCAGAGCAGATTTGAACGCTCCTTTTACGCCCCTGAAGCGGTCATTAACGGTTTCCATGCCGTCCAGGCTGACCCCGACATATGAAAGTCCGATCCGTTTAAGGGTGTAAGCCGTTTCATTTGATATCAGCGTGCCGTTTGTCGATATGACGGCGCGCATACCTTTTTCAACCGCATAGCTTGCGAGTTCGGGGAGATCCTCGCGCATGAGTGGTTCGCCCCCGGAAAATAAGATCACCGGTACACCGAACTGGGAAAGGTTTTCGATAAGCTTTTTGCCTTCGGCCGTGGAAAGTTCGTTAGCAACGGCAATGTTTTTGGCATGTGCATAACAATGCACGCACTTCAGGTTGCATTGCCGTGTGACGTTCCACACGACGACCGGACGTTTATCGCGTGAAAATTGAAGGAGGTGGGAAGGTAATTGGGAGGACATTCTTCCATAACGAAGAGCATCGGAAGGTTCGACCGTTCCACAATAGAGTTTTGATATTCCAATCACCGAACACCTAATTTTTATGACATCTCTATTTCATTTTTGATGAGATTACTGATAAAAGTTTCAGGGTCCACAAGGGCTTCTCTTGTAATGAAAAAACGGTTTCTCCCGGTTTTTTCGCGCACCAGTTCCAGACCGTGTTCAAAATAGGATGTAAGCTGTTTGTAAAACTCTTCGACTTTCATCATTTTATTTACAATTTCTTCGATGATAAAATCAATAGCGTCTTCTTCCAGAACGATATTCATATCGTAGGATCTGAAAAAGTGCAGTTCAATGGATTTAATTTCATCATAATAGGCTTTGATCTTTTTTATTGCAGTCTCAATGGTCATGACGTGTTTGCCGTAAAATGCGGCCACAACATTAATCCGTGACGCTGATAGGGTCAAACTGTACTTCTCAGCCAGATCTATCCGGTTTGATTTTATGTATTCCTTAATAAATTCTTTTTCTTCCTGTGCGAGCCGCTCAAAGTTTTTATTTAATTGTTCCTCGTTTGTCGGGGAAATCAGTTGCTGCAGTGATCCATTTGGATCTTCAATCACATCGGCGGTCACGGGGAATTTTTTTATATCTGTCGAGGGTAGTTTTTTTTCAAACTGAAGGAGGGCACTTTCCACAGCGCTAACCAGGCCCCTGGCGCCTGTATTTTCTTCAAAGGCGCGTTGGGTCAGGATACGAAGTGCTTTGTCATCAAACTTCACATCGATGTCGTAGGCGGCGAAGTCGAGTTTTTTGCCCAGAACTATCGGGTTGTTCGGGTTTTTCATGATTTCAAAGAGATCATCTTCAGTCAATCGTTCAAAAATGGCTCGAACCGGCAACCGGCCGACGAATTCCGTTTCAAAGCCGAATCCGATCAGGTCTTCCGACATGACATGTTTAAACATGTCACTTTGGTCCAGGGCTGTTGTAATGTGGGCCCCAAAGCCGATCGCTTGATCGCTGACCCGCTTTTTAATAATTTTGGGTAAATCAAAAAAAGCACCGCTCATGATAAACAGGATATTTTTCGTATTAACTGTCCGTTTTTCCCGTTTGCCCGTTTTGCGAAACTGTTCAATTTCCTGAATCATCGAAATGGGATCATGGGGAACTTTTAAATCCACTTCCGTCTCTTCCATTGGCTTAAGAAGTGCGCGTTGGACACCCGTTCGGGATACATCCGCCCCGATCAAGTTTCGGCTCGATGCAATTTTATCGATTTCGTCGATATAAATAATCCCATATTGAGCCAGTTTGATGTCGTCGTCGGCCTCTCGGACCAGGTCCCTGATAAGATCTTCGACATCCCCGCCGACATAACCGGTTTCGCTGAATTTGGTGGCATCGCCCTTGACAAACGGAACGCCGATCTTGTTGGCAATTAATTTGATCATGTAGGTTTTACCGACACCGGTGGGACCGATCATCAAAACATTGTTCTTGATACTTCCAACCATCTCACTGATATCATTGGGAAAAGCTTCAGCGCGTTTTATCCGGTTGAAATGTGTACATATTTTTGTAGCCAGAATTGCTTTGGCACTATCCTGCTTGACGATAAACTGGTCGAGATGGTTGACAAGATTTTCTGGTTTCAGGTTAAAATTAATCCCCTTTTCTTTTTTCGGAGCGCCCTTGTCTTGCCCCATGGTAAAATCCTGGGGGACAACAATGGGAGATACAATTTTAACACTTTCGCCAAACTTCTTTGACAGAAAATCGCTGATTTCTTTTTCAAGCTCCTTGGGGCTGGGTATTTTCTCATTATTTTCTTTCATAATTTATGATTATAACCATGTCTGCTGAAAATGCAAGCGGGCCGTTGAGAATTTGAAGGGTTCGGCACCTAATTTCACATTCCATGATGTTTATGATAATAGACCAAAAAGAATGGTTTCAAGGTGTTCGAGTTCGACCAGAGTCGGTATTCGGCCGTATGCGACTCTCAGGAGACGGTCATGGGCTTAAAGTAAGGAGTGTGTGCCATGAGGCAGCATGAATGTCAGTATCCGGGGTTGTTGTGCCGTATATTTCCATTTTTGGAATGGATCAAAGGGTACCAGCGGTCTTATTTGCAAAGCGATCTGGTTGCCGGTATTACGGTGGCAGTGGTGCTTATCCCTCAGGCCATGGCATATGCCATGCTGGCAGGTATGCCGCCTGTCTATGGCCTTTATGCAGCGGCGCTTACGCCCTGTATTGCCGCCTTATGGGGAAGTCTTAGGCAGCTTGCAACCGGTCCCATTGCGATCATGAGCCTTCTGGTTCTGACCACTCTGACACCCTTGGCGGAACCCGGCAGCGCACAATTTGTAGAGCTGGCCTTCCTGCTGGCGCTTATG
Organism: Deltaproteobacteria bacterium; assembly: GCA_019309945.1. Lineage (GTDB taxonomy): Bacteria > Desulfobacterota > Desulfobacteria > Desulfobacterales > JAFDFH01 > JAFDFH01. The sequence goes on along the minus strand of JAFDFH010000033.1, from coordinate 4,630 downwards.
GTCGGGGTCCTGTATATGGTCATCGGGGTGTTCCGCATGGGCCTCGTCATGGCGTTTATCTCGCACTCGGCCGTACGGGGGTTTACGGCCGCGGCCGCCCTCATTATCATCTCAACGCAGTTACCGAATTTTCTGGGACTCACCGTATCGCGGCATGAATATATTATTCAAATGCTGATTGAAATTGTAAAGGGCCTGTCGTCATTGCACATTCTGACCTCTTTCATCGGATTGATTGCATTTGCCTTTATATATGGCGTGAAAAGAATCCGCCCCAATTTTCCGGCATCACTGGTCGTGCTAATTTTCACAACCGCAGCGGTTTTCTTTTTCCGGCTGGACCAGTATGGGGTTGCGATTGTCGGCAAGACACCGAGCGGGTTGCCAAGTCCCCATATGCCCCTGCTGAACTTCGAAATCATTAGTTCGCTTATAGGCCCTGCCGTGGTTATCGCGCTGGTCAGTTTTGCGGAAACCTATTCCGTCGTAAAGGCGATATCCAGCAAAACCAGGCAAAAGGTGGATGTCAATCAGGAATTTATCGGTCAGGGCGTGGCTAATATCATCGGATCATTTTTCCAGTGCTATCCTGTGAGCGGGTCATTTTCGCGCACGGCCATCAATTTTTCGGTGGGAGCAAAAACGGGTATTTCCAGTATCGTTGCCAGCCTTACGGTCATCGTAACGCTGCTCTTCCTCACGCCTCTTTTGACGTATATCCCGCGGGCGGTCTTGGCGGCCCTGGTGATCAGTGCGGTGCTTTTGCTATTCCATCCCAAAGAAGTTTTTGTTCTCTGGAGAATGAATCGTGATGACGGCATTGTTGCCGTCACCGTTTTTGTACTGGCCCTTTTGACCAAGCCGGACTACGCGCTTCTGATCGGAGTGATGATTTCACTCATGTTTTTCTTGTGGAAAACCATGCATCCGCGCATTGTGCGCGTTTCAAAAGACGCTGATCTAAATATGTTCGTCGATGCCGATGAATCAAACAAGCCCAGCTGCCCACAAATAATGCACTTACGTTCGGACAACGTCATCTATTTTGCCAATGCCGAATATACGGTGGATCATATCCTGGAGCGGGTGGAGGAGCACACGGAGCCGGCTAAATTTCTCCTCCTCGACCTGCAGGCGGTGGGTTTTATCGATATTACAGGAGTTGACGAACTTACCTCACTGCGTGAAGAACTCAAAGGGAACGGTATTCACCTGGCCTTGATGGGGGTGAATCTACCGGTGCAGAAAGTGTTTGTCAGCTCAGGTTTTATGGATGAACTCGATCCCGATCTTTTTATTGCGAACAGGGGTAACGTAATCGCTATACTCTTCCGGAAACTGGATCACGATTACTGCAAAAATGTCTGTCCTTATCAGCTATACTATGAGTGTCCTCCCAAAGCTTAAAAGCGACGGTGCATACGCTTCGGCATTCCTGGGTCACGCATCTGCTGGAAGCCGGCATCAACCTGCGGCTGATCCAGGTCTGGCTGGGTCATAGCACCCCGGCCACTAGTAGTGTCTACACGTATCTGACTGAAAAAGCGGTCGACTGGTATGCCAAAGAACATATTTGAAAGAAAATCTTTGCACACACACTCCATTACCGTAATATTGCCTAATCAAAACGGTAGATGTCCACGCTGGCCACACTCATTTTAAAATCCAAATGAAACACAGGGCTTAGTTCAACCGGAATTGGTGTTTTGGCTTCGCAAAAACCAATTCGTTATCGGTAATCGTAGGTAATCGATTCATTTCATCGAGTTTCAGAGGTTGATTGAAAAGTTCTTTCAGGTACTTCAGGGGAGATTTTTTCAACTAATGAGTTTGGAGCACCTTCGCGTTTAATTAAATCAAACGAATCATATAGCTCTCCGGCTACAGTTAGCGCTTCATAATGAAGTGTAGTTTTTGTTATTGAAATAACCTGAAAGAGTTGAGTGTTCTCCGCAGCTCTATCCATCCAACGATTAGAACTTAGTTTATACATTTTAGGACCGCTAACTGATATAACATACATGGTCCCACTTTCATGGTTAAAAAGATTCGTATTATTTTGGAGATTGCGTCCTCGTGCATAGTTATGCTCATGACCTTGTAAAACGATATCAACCCTATATTTGTCAAAGATCGGTTTCCAAAGATTTCTTAGTTTGGTGTTATCACGGCTTTTTAATGATGAAAATATAGGATGATGAAAAGTGACGACGGTCCAATTGTTGGGATTATCTTTCAGTAAATTTTCAAGCCATCGCGCCTGTTCTGTTAACCTTTCATTTGAGTTTAAAGCAATTATCCTGACCCCTTGATAATCTATATAGTAAACCATTTCCTCAAGACCATTTGCTAAGTGCTCTGGTAGCATAAATTGCGGTTGCCAATAGCTTGAGATTCTATGATTATTATTCTGACCTTTTTCATATTCATGATTTCCTACAATAGGTATGCTAGGCATCATAGCAAAAATCCAACCACCAGCCTTAAACCATTCGGACCATTGTTGCTCTGAATTGGCTCGGTTTACTAAATCACCTGCATGAATCATAAAGCTTGCCTTAGGAGCATAAGAATATGCTGAACGAACAGCTCGGGACCAAAGGGAATAAATTTTATTTTGGGCATCTCCAAAGTAGATAAATAAAAAAGGATCAGGCCTATTGCTAGCTGTGCGAAAATGAAACCACGCACTCCATGTTTCTCCTGCACTGACACGATAAGCATAAAGAGATTTAGGGCGCAAATTTATAAAATTAACCGAATGATAGAACACCAAGCCATCTTCTGTATACAGTTTGGTAGTCTCGGCCTGATGTTTTTCTGCATTTTTCCCAAAATCCGGTGAGGGGTCTGCGAGTGCGATCTCTGCAAAAGCTTGTGATACGGATGAATCAGTTCGCCATGTAACCGATTGTGAGGTGGCAGGGTTACTCTTCCATGTCAGTATAATATGCTCAGGATCGTCATTATGTTCCTTAACTGCTGTTTGAACATGATCTATGGTCTTTTCGTAAGTGGAGACCTTCCAAGGTGCCGTGCAAGATATAGGTATAAGCATTAAGAGGGCTATGATCGACAAATTGGTAAGCCTTCCGTATTTATAATTTTTATTTCGTTTTTTCTGTTGGATTATCATGGAATTAGCCCATCGTCTCTATTTCCGGAGAATCTGAGAAGTGCACTTCGCTTGCCATTTTGCGGTCGGTTCAGGTCAGCTTTCAAAGCAGAATTTGTATGACAATATAATACTTGGATAAATGTAACTTTTCAATAACTACCGGAGCTCACTGGTGATAAAATATAAAAGGTCTGACTGTTTGAGCGTGTTAGTGAGCCTTAAGAAAAAACAGCATATAAGACAACTAATGTTTCAAGCATGTGATTTTACTTTTAAATAGCCGGTATTAAAAGATCGGCCTCTGTTTTTTCTTTAGGCGCACTTGCATGCGAGTTTCAGACATTTTATATTTTATTATCAGTGGGCGCGTCTTTTATCATATGGTTCCACAGAACTTATTGAGATGTTACGGATAAATCTCATAAATACAAGATATTATGGGTGGATTTATAGTAATGTGGCGCGCGGAAAACGAAAAAAGACAGACGCCGACGATAAGATTCCATGCATCCTGGAACCAGAGCTGAGCGACAAGGCTTTCCGCAGCTGCGCCCGACGGCCCGCCCATCGATATGTTTCCCGCATACGACGAGCAACCGGGTCCCAGTAGGGATGATTATATCAGGGATCCGCATTATCCTGCAGGGGCCTATTTTTAAAAACCATACTCGGGCAATCAGGCTTCCTGTGCCCAAAATTCCTTATATTTATAATATTTCAGATAAAAATAGCAGGTTGACACCAAGGCGTGTATCTGTTATCCATTGTGACCGAAAAGTGCTATTTCCCCCAATTTCTGCGTCGGGCTCAGATTCTAATCCTCAAAGTAAGCTAATGTATTCCTACGGTTAATCCACCTCCGGCGGATCGCCTTCCTTGATCTTGGACGATATATTTTTCGTTTGGGCACTATCTAAATTTTAATCAAAAGAATTCCTCGATGCTCTGCATCGGGGTTAATAAGGTAAAAATTCATTTTGATACCTCGGAGCTCCGCTCCGGGGAGAGTTCATTCGCTAGTAGCTGGATGAGAAGGTCACTGCACACACGAATACACCATATGTTGGGATCTACTCCGTTACAGTACACAATTTGAAATTTTATCTTATTCCACACAAATCTGTCATCAAACCAAAGGAGCTATTCATGAATCCAATTGATCAGTACGTGGAAAAACTGGCCAAGGGCACAATCTCACGCAGGGGATTTATCAAGCAACTCATAGCGTTGGGCATATCTGTCCCGGCCATCAATGGTCTCCTGGCATCCCCCCGTTGTGCCGCCGCCGAAGCACCCCAATATGGCGGCCGCCTGCGCGCGGTGCATTCGGCCCAGAGTCCCAGCGACACCCTTGATCCAGCAGCGGCACAGGCCGGCATCGATGCCTGCCGAGACCTACAGCTTTACAACCCCCTGGTGTGGGTCAACGAAAAACTCGAACCGATCCCGGAACTGGCGGAATCATGGGAAACCAAACCGGGGGCCAAGGAATGGTACTTTCATCTTCGCCGG
>JAFDFH010000032.1 GCA_019309945.1 Deltaproteobacteria bacterium | reverse complement strand
TTATGGTTAAACCTACCAGCGGAGTCATCCGGTAATTTTTTTCAAAGCGGGCAACTGTTTGAAGCCGTTTAGGGCGGCTTACAGTGACCCGAACAGCATAAATTGTTGATTGTAGTCTGTTTGTGCTAAGCGATACACTTATTTTACATCACGTGCGCGGGTCACTGTTAGGCGCCCTTAACGGCAAGTTTTGGCCGTATTGAAAAAAATTACCGGATGGCGCAGCGGGCCTACCGGAACATATTGAGAAGTTACAATTCCGATACGTAAATTTAAATCTCGTATGACGATTTCGTAGGAGCTCAGTGAGTAATCTGAAAAATCAACGTGTAATATCGTTATAAAATACAAGTATCATCAGAAAAATGAGTACAAAGATACCTGCCTGCTGGGCAATTTCGCGCATCTTTGTATTGACCGGGCTTCCCTTTATGGCCTCGATAAAAAAGAAAAGCAAATGACCACCGTCTAAAACCGGTATCGGAAGAAAATTGAGGATGGCAAGGTTAATGCTGATCACAGCAATAAAGAAAAGCAGATTGGCCGTACCTGCCTTGGCCTGCTGACCTGCCATTTGTGCGATCAGAATGGGACCGCCCAGTGTTTTCGCGGGGATCACTCCCTGAATAAGCTTTATAACACTCAACACTGTCAGCTCTGTGATTTTATAAGTTTGAACAATGCTTTCAGCCAGTGCCTGAAACGGATTTAAATCCTTTGTGAAGGCCTCGCCGGAGGCGGATATTCCGATCATATAGCGGTCCAGATCTTCACCGAAAATGCTCTGCATTGTTTTTATTACGGGCACAATCTCTATCAAAATTATAGATTCTCCCCGGCGTACCGATACGGAAAGCGTTTTCCCCATGCTCCTGGAAATTATTTCTGACATGTCTTCCCAGCTTGTCACCGTATATCCATCAATCGATAAAATCAGGTCACCCTTTTCAAGCCCGCCCTTGTCGGCGGGCGAACCTGTTTCAACCTGACCGACAGAGGCTTTTAAGATATACGTACCTGAGATTTGAAAAAGCCCGAAGAATATGACGATCGCGAGAAGAAAATTGAAGAGGGGGCCGGCGGCAACGATTAATATCCGCTTGAAGACGTGTTTGTGGGTAAAAGAAAACGGTATAGCGGCCGGATCAATCTCCGCATCGGGTTCATCACCCACCATCTTAACGTATCCCCCCAGGGGTATGGCGGAAATGCGATAATCGGTCATACCAATCTTTTTCCCGAAAAGTCGGGGGCCAAATCCAAGCGAAAATTTCTCAACGCCAACGCCGAATAACCGCGCGACGATAAAATGGCCCAGCTCATGGAAAAAGATAAGTACGCTCAAAACAATGACAAATGCAAATATACTAGTTAACATAGCGGTAAGTTATCTGAGTTTAAATTATGTTTCAAATGAATGCGACTGAATGCTTCCGGTTTGAATTTCGATTTTTACAATCATTATAAAGCTTCAACAAATATTTTTCAATCCCTTTAACCCTCATAAACCGGGAAAGTTGCATGTAGCGTAAAGTCTGAAGTGCTAAATCCGGAAGTGCCGGAAGTAAACGCTTACGAAATCTTTAACCTTCGAATCTCATTTCCAGCCCTCGCTCGGGCCCAACCGTCAGCCTCGAGAATGTCGCTAAGGGCCGGGTTCATTACGACCGTGTGGTTATCCATGGTGTTACGAATAATATCGGGAATTGTAACAAATGCTATGCGATAATTTAAAAAAGCATCAACCGCCATCTCATTGGCAGCATTTAGTACGGCCGGGAATGTCCCCCCCTTCTTACAGGCCTCAAATGCCAGCGCGAGACAGGGAAATTTCTCTAAATCCGGCTGGGCGAAGGTAAAGGCACCGATCTGTTTAAAATCAGGAATGGGTTGTTTTAAGGCCAGACGCTCCGGATAGGATAGGGCGTAAGCGATCGCCGCTTTCATATCCGGAATACCGAGTTGTGCCATTACGAATCCGTCCTGATAAGATACCATTGAGTGAATCACGCTTTGCGGATGTATCACAACTTCAATCCGATCCAGCGAGACGTCAAAAAGCCACTTGGCCTCGATGACTTCCAGCCCCTTGTTCATCAGCGTGGCAGAGTCAATCGTTATTTTCTTTCCCATCTGCCAGGTGGGGTGCTTGAGGGCATCTTCGGGTTTTATCTTATCGAAGGTGTCTCCCGGGCGGTTTAAAAAGGGCCCTCCCGAACCCGTCAGGAGGATCTTGTCCAGATCCTCGTTGCGATTGCCGGCGATACACTGAAAAATGGCGCTGTGCTCACTATCGATCGGAAGGATTTGAACGTTCCGCTGGGCGGCACGCTCCATGACAATCCCACCGGCCATCACAAGGGTCTCCTTGTTGGCCAATGCGATGTTCTTCCCGGCTTCTATCGCTGCCAGGGTCGGCATCAGTCCGGCCGCACCGACCATGGCGGTCACCACCATGTCCACGGCAGGGTGTTCCGCGGCAGCCCTGTAACCATCTTCCCCGCACAAAATTTCCGTAGATGTATTGTAAGGAAGCTTATTTTTTAGTTCGAGGGCCACCTTCTCATCAAAAACCACCGCTATCTCAGGACTAAACCGCTCAATTTGTTCAGCCAGCATGGTCGCATTGGTTTTTGCTGCAAGGGCCTTAATCGCAAAACGCTCCGGAAACATTTCAACGATATTCAAAGTATTGGTACCGATAGATCCGGTGGATCCAAATATGGAAAGGTGTTTCATGATAATATGAGTTTTATAGCATATATTCTTTAAAAAAGTAGGCTACAGGCGCCACAAACAATAACGCGTCAATACGATCCAGCATACCCCCGTGACCCGGCAAAATTCCCCCGGAATCCTTCACATTCGCTGAGCGCTTAATTACGGATTCAAACAGATCCCCCACCTGCCCGGCAACACCAATAACAAGGAAGAGTAGAATACTGAGGCCCCACGGTGACTTGGCCAGAAAAAAGCATTTCAAAATAGCCCCCATGCCCAGATTTGCGGCAAGTCCGCCAAGTGCTCCCTCGATGGTCTTATTTGGACTTACCGCTGGGCAAAGTTTGTGCCGTCCCAGATAGGATCCAGCGTAGTAGGCGCTGGTGTCTCCCGCAAAAACGATGAACAGTACGGAAAAAATCCAGTCGGCACCGTTTATACCATTTCGAATCAGGACCACATAGGAGAGCAAGACGGGAATGTAAATAATCCCCAGAATCTGTTGAGCAGCCCTTTCGAATACAAACGGATTCGATTTGAACTGGACCAGAGCAATCAACCCGGATAGTATCAGGGTCAGGGCAATAAATCCTAAAATCATTTCGAAGGTATTTTTATAGGCCGACCACATGATTAAGGTTCCAGTGATAAACGCTAAAACTTGAAAGATGGGGGCCGAGGAATTTTGACGATTGAGATTTGAAGAACGAGCCGGGGCAGACACCAAGCGGTCCTGAGGATTGTATATGATTCGAAAATATTCCCACAGTGCAAGCAGGCCGACGACATACACAAGGAGAAAAAACAGAAAAGGCCCCCCCAAAAAAATAAGCAGGATAATAAAAGGAAGGGCCACAAGACCTGTAATCCAACGTTTTAATTGTATCATGCGGATATAAACGTGTTCGATTGATGGACCAACGCGCTAAATGCGTTACTTAAAACTGACATCTACGATTCGATCTTGCCATATCTGCGCTCACGGCGTTTAAAACCATTCAGAATCTGGAGAAACTCTTCCTTGGTGAAATCAGGCCAAAGGGTATCGGTGAAAAAAATTTCGGTATATGCGATCTGCCATAATAGAAAATTACTAATCCGAATTTCTCCGCTGGTTCGAATCAACAAATCAGGGTCCGGGATTCCCCTGGTATAAAGGTTTTCAGAAACAAGCGCCGGAGTGATGGATGCTATATCGATCTCGCCATCTCTGGCTTTTTTTGCGATTTCCCGAACCATCCGGACAATCTCGCTGCGCCCCCCATAACTCAACGCAAGATTCAAAAGCATACCTGTTTTGTTTTCCGTTACCGTCATGGTTTGATGTAACGCGGCCTGGATATCTTCCGGCATACGCTCTATCTGTCCGATGGCATTCAGACGAATATTGTTTTCCAGCATTTCTTTTTGTTCGGATTCGAGAAATTTTTTCAGAAGGGCCATCAACGCAGTGACTTCTGATCGAGGCCGCTCCCAGTTTTCAGTGGAAAAGGCATACAAAGTCAGGATCGAAATCCCGATTTCACGGCAGGTCCGGACAATGGTGCGAACGGTTTCCGCGCCTTTTCGATGTCCTTTAATCCGATTTAAAAAACGCTTTTGGGCCCACCGGCCATTCCCGTCCATGATAATCGCAACATGATAGGGAAGCGCTTCCGTGTTAAGAACCGGAGAATTCGTTAAGGATTGGCTAGAATTCAAGGATTTCTTTCTCTTTTCCTTCATAGATACCGTCAACAAGATTGATATACCCGTCGGTTATCTTCTGAACCTGATCCTGTGCCCTAAAGGCATCATCTTCCGAAATATCACCATCCTTTTTTAGACTTTTTATCATTTCGTTTGAATCACGCCGGATATTCCTTACGGCCACTTTATGCTCTTCGCATATTTTGTTCACGATCTTTACGAGTTCTTTGCGCCTTTCTTCCGTAAGGGGAGGGATGGAAATACGTATCATCTTACCATCACTTGACGGGGTAAGTCCCAGGTCGGATTTTAATATCGCCTTCTCAATCTCTTTAATTATGGAAACGTCCCAGGGTTGAATCGTGATCAAGCGGCTTTCAGGGACTGCGAGGGTGGCCATCTGGTTAATGGGAGTCAAGGTACCGTAATAATCAACACGGATTCCATCAAGCAGAGACAAGGAAGCCCGTCCGGTCCTGACCCGTTTTAGCTCATTATGCAAGGCGGCTTCCGACTTTCCCATCCTTTCCCGGGTTTCTTCATATATCGATGCTATCATTGCCTTTTACCTATTCGTTGTTTTTTCCAATTAGTTGCTTATTTGTAAATTTTGTGCTTGTTGTGTCAAAACTTTTTTTTCTCGCCACCAAGGCTCCAAGACACTAAGAAAAAATAACAAAATAAAATCCTTCCTGCCTTTGTGACTTGGTGGCAAATATGTTTGGTTCCGGCTTTCCGGGTTAGGGGTTGGTTTCTAAAACGGAGCATCACGTCATTAACATGCGTAACGGCCCCTAATCGTTTATTCGGGAACCAACTTCCTCGCCGCAGACAATTTTTTTTACATTTCCTTTTGTATTCAAATTGAAAACGACAAGGGGAAGATGATTATCCATCGCCAGTGATATCGCCGTCATATCCATAACATTGAAATGCTTTTTCAGGACTCCCATATAGTTGATTCGCTTGATAAATTTTGCATCCTTATCGATTAGGGGATCTGAATCGTAGAGACCATTCACTTTGGTCGCCTTTAAAAGGATCTCGGCTTGAATTTCCTGGGCTCTTAGTACAGCGGCAGTATCAGTGGTAAAGTAGGGATTACCCGTACCGGCTGCAAATATTACCACCCGTCCCTTTTCAAGGTGACGAACGGCTTTACGCTGAATATACGGCTCTGCCACTTCGTGCATGGATATCGCAGTCTGAACACGGGTATGAATCTCTTTTTTCTCTAGAACATCCTGCAGCGCCAGACTGTTGAGCACCGTGGCCAGCATCCCCATCTTATCCGCCGAAGAACGGTCCATGCCGTATGAACTGGCGGTAGCCCCTCTGAATATGTTGCCACCACCCACAACAAGAGCTATCTGCACCCCCATATCCACTACCGAACGGACCTCTTCAGCCACGTAACTCAACATATCCGGGCTAATCCCATACCCCTGATCACCCATCAGGGCTTCACCACTTATTTTTAAAAGAATCCTTTTAAATTGGGGGACCGCCATAGTTTAGAATTCTCCTATCTGGAATCGAACAAATCGTCTAACGGTAATATTTTCACCGATCTTTGCAATCACGTCATTTATTACATCCGCAACAGTGATATTGGGATCACGAACATAAGGCTGATTCAACAGACAATTCTCTTTAAAAAATTTGTCCAATTTGCCTTCAGCAATTTTATCCAATATCTTTTCGGGTTTCCCAGATTCCAAGGCCTGGGCACGATAGATTTCCTTTTCTTTGTTGACAATCTCTTCTGGAATGTCTTCAGATTTAACGCCCAGCGGGCTTGTAGCGGCGATATGCATAGCGATATTTTTAGTAAACTCCCTAAAATCGTCTGTCTTTGCAACAAAATCGGTTTCACAGTTCACCTCAACAAGCACACCTATCTTGCCGCCTGTATGAATGTAAGACTGCACGGCCCCCTCGGTCATAGCCCGTCCCGCCCTTTTGGCCGCGGTGGCTAAACCTTTTTTCCTCAGAAAATCGATTGCTTTGCTGATATCCCCCTGACATTCGGAAAGCGCCGCCTTACAATCCATAATCCCTGCCCCGGTCTTGTCCCGGAGTTGTTTCACCATTTCTGCACTAATCGTCACCATCATAATTCTCCTGCCTCTTCTTTACTACCCACAGGGGTTTCGTCAATTTTGGGATAATCCGATTTTTCAGGTGTTGTTCGTTTTATGATTTCCACCACCGGCCCCTCTGAACCATCCGAAATGACATGCCTTTCACCCGGTTTTAATTCTTCATCAGTGACTACAATCCGGGATTCCTCTACTGTTTCCTTGTCAGCCTCGGCCTGAAGTTTCTCTTCCAGACGCATTTTACCCGCAATGCAGGCGTCGGCAATTCTGGAAGTGATGAGTCGTATGGCGCGAATGGCATCATCATTGCCGGGTATAATATAATCGATCTCTTCCGGATCACAATTGGTGTCCACAATGGCTGCAATCGGTATGTTGAGCCGTCTTCCCTCACGAACTGCAATCGATTCATTTTTCGGATCAACAACAAAAATCGCACCGGGGAGCTCGGTCATATGACGAATTCCTCCCAGATTATTGTCAAGTTTTACCTGTTCCTTTTTAAGCTTCAATCGCTCCTTTTTGGGAAAAAGATTAATTGTGCCGTCATTGTGTATTGTATTGAGGTGGTTCAGACGGTCGATACTCTGTTTGATGGTATTAAAATTTGTCAGCATCCCGCCCAGCCATCGGTTATGAACGTAAAACATCTCACATCGATTCGCCTCTTCATAAATAGAGTCATGCGCCTGCTTTTTGGTACCGACAAAAAGTACCGATTTGTTATTTGCCACGGTGTCAACGATAAAATCATACACGGTTTTGAACATACGAACGGTTTTCTGAAGATCAATAATGTAAATACCGTTTCTTGCCCCGAAAATAAAAGGTTTCATTTTCGGGTTCCAGCGTTTGGTTTGATGACCAAAGTGAACTCCGGCTTCCAGGAGTTCTTTCATTGTAACATAAGCCATTGTTTTCTCCCTTCTTGGTTGGTTTTTCCTTCGTCCCCATCAACCCCGCATCCAACTTTCAACTTTCAATTGATTTTGATCAATTTTTAAGCCAAAGCACCTGGATGCAGGTCCAAAGACGTGATTTTTTGAAAATCAGGACTGTGTAACAACAGGACTATATAACAAATTGATATTATATTCGCAAGATTTTTTTCACAATACAATTGAAAGTCTTCAAAAAGACCTTTTTAGGAATTCATCAACATTAACAAACGGGTAATGCTCCAATCAATTTTTACCTGCTCTTTTCTCCATCTGCACCACGCGATTATATCCGCTATAATCTTTTATGAATACAACCTTTTCATATTGGCCACAGACACCGATAATCCTCTCAACGGCATCTTTCTGGCCATGGTCAATCTCTATCAACAGACTCCCCCGGGGGTTCAGATACCGATGAGCATGGCGGATAATATGTCTAATAGAATCCAGGCCGTCCTCGCCGCCATCAAGGGCGATAGCCGGTTCATATTTATATATTTCCGGCTCAAGTTGGGGAATAACCCGTGTCGGGATGTAGGGAGGATTCGAGATGATCATGTCAAATTGAACGGAACCCTCCTTTAGAGGTTGGAACCATTTGCCGGAAAAAAAATGGATCACGCGATTGAGTTCATAACGTTTTACATTTTCCCGGGCTAACTCGACAGCTTTGGTTGAACGGTCGGAAGCAAAGAAAAAATGTCCCGGACGCCGGGATGTAAGGGCCAGGATAACAGCCCCCGAACCTGTTCCCAACTCCAATATACGTATGGGGCCCTGGCAGGACGCCTCCGGTAAAATTGAAAGAGCCACCTCCACCAGGCACTCGGTCTCAGGCCGCGGAATCAGTACATCTCTGGTGACAGAAAAATCCATGGCCCAGAACTCCTTGACACCGACAATATAAGCAACCGGTTCCCGGTTGACCCTCCGCTTTATGAATCCTTTAAAAAAGTTAAGCTCTTCGGTGCACAGAGGCTGGTCATACCGCAAGTACAGATCAATCCGGTCCAACTTCAAGGTTTTTGAGAGAAGAATTTCGGCTGCCGCCCTTGGATGATCAATGTTGTGGGATTTAAAATAGGAAGTGGTCCACTTCAGAAGCTTAAGGATGGTCCATTGAGACGCCTTGGTCTCCTGCTGATTCTGCATGTTGGAGTGCCTGGGTTTGATAGTATGTTGAAAGCTCGTCTATTATCTCGTCAATATAACCCTGCAAAATACTTTCCAGCTTGTAAAGGGTTAGCCCTATTCGATGATCCGTCACCCGTCCCTGGGGAAAGTTATAAGTTCTGATCCTTTCACTCCTGTCTCCACTCCCAATCTGGCTTTTCCGTTCTTCGGATCTTTTTTTGTTCTGCTCCCGAATCATTTCATCAAGTAGACGGGACCGCAAAACCTTCAGGGCCTTGTTTTTGTTTTTCAATTGTGATTTTTCATCCTGGCATGTAACCACCAGGCCTGTTGGGAGATGTGTAATACGTACGGCTGAATCGGTCGTATTGACGGACTGTCCACCAGGTCCGGTCGAACGATACACATCTACTTTGATTTCACTTGGATCAATATGGACTTCAACATCTTCCGCTTCCGGTAGAACCGCCACCGTAACCGCTGAAGTATGTATCCGTCCCTGGGCTTCAGTGGACGGAACCCGCTGAACGCGATGGGTGCCACTTTCGTATTTCAAGCAGCTATAGGCCCCCTTGCCGTGAATCATCGCGATAATCTCTTTCAAGCCTCCAATGCCGGTAGCGCTATGGCTCATGACCTCAACTTTCCATCTTTTATTTTCAGCATACCGACTGTACATCCTGAAAAGATCACCTGCAAAGAGCCCGGCCTCTTCACCGCCCGTACCGGCCCGTATTTCAATGAATACATTCTTCCCATCATTCGGGTCCTTCGGTATCAGGAGCTTCTTGATTTCGTTCTCTAAATTATTTTTTTCAAGGCTGAGTCTGTCGATCTCATCCCGGGCCAGCGCTTTAATATCTATATCCCCATCTGTTAAAAGCTCCTTGCTTTCTTGAAGCTCTTTTACCGTTTGCTTGTATGCCCGGTAAACCGTTACGATTTTACTTAGCTCGGCGTGCTCCCGGACGTATTTCTGGTATGCCTCGCGGTCACTCACGATACTGGAATCGCTCAAAAGGTTTTCAAGCTCTAAAAAGCGCTCTTCAACCCCTTCTAGTTTATCGAACATGTGTTTTGAACCCGTAAGCGGTTACTTAGTGCCCATCCAGAAACGGTCTTTTTGCCCGATCTCGGCGTTATGCTCAAAATTTTATCCTCGGAATATCAACGATATGCCTGCGGTAAAATTTTTCGCAGGCCTTGACCTCGAACAAAAATCCTCGTTTCTGGACGGACACTACTTAGATTTAATGCTATGGATTATAGGTTGCCGAATTTGAACAGACAGACTTAGGGCTCACTCAGAAATAACTTCACATTTTAAACGCCGATGCCTCCCGTCTGGCTGCGTTGCGAAAACTCGCAATATGCCAGATATTACTGCGTTTTCGCGCCTTGCCAGCCGGGTGCCTCAACGCTTAAAAATTGTGAATTAATTTCTGAGTGAACCCTTACCTTGCGTTGGATTGGAACCCATAGTGCCGAAGGAAAAGCAACAAGCACGTTTCCCTAATCGGCCTTATCAGGCTGTTTTTGAAATTTTTCGTACTTTTTGCGGAAACGCTCAATTCGACCAGCGGTGTCAATAAGCTTCTGCTTTCCCGTGAAGAAAGGATGGCACTTTGAACATATTTCAACACGGATATCCGATTTTGTTGAGCCAACTGCTACCTCATTTCCACATGCGCATTTGGCGGTTGTTTCGAAATACTCAGGATGAATGTCCGGTTTCATTATTTTTCAACCTCCTGTTGCTTGGTTATCTATTCATAGATTCCAGAAAATGTTTATTATCCTTTGTTCCATTCATTTTTTCAAGCAAAAATTCCAGGCTATCGATAGGATTTAATGGGGACAGCAGTTTTCTGAGAATCCATACCCGATTAAGGGTATCCTCGTCCATAAGCAATTCTTCCTTCCGGGTACCCGATTTATTGATATCAATTGCAGGAAACAAACGTTTGTCTGAAAGCCTGCGGTCGAGCTGAATCTCCATGTTGCCGGTTCCTTTAAACTCCTCAAATATTACTTCGTCCATACGACTTCCCGTATCCACCAGGGCGGTGGCGATTATCGTGAGACTTCCGCCCTCTTCAATGTTTCTTGCCGCCCCAAAAAACCGTTTGGGACGCTGAAGTGCATTTGAATCCACACCGCCGGATAAAATCTTCCCACTCGGCGGAACAACGGAATTATACGCACGGGCAAGCCGGGTTATGCTATCCAGCAGGATGACAACATCCTTTTTGTGTTCTACCAGCCGTTTGGCCTTATCAATAACCATTTCAGCAACCTGTACATGACGCTCTGCAGGTTCGTCAAAAGTAGAACTGATGACTTCCCCACTCACGGAACGCTCCATGTCGGTAACCTCTTCAGGCCTCTCATCGATGAGAAGCACAAACAGCAGCACATCTTTATGGTTGGCCACAATGCTGTTGGCAGTATACTGCAGCAACATGGTCTTCCCGGAGCGGGGCGGTGAAACAATCAGGCCTCTTTGGCCAAAACCGATGGGGGTCATAAGGTCCATAATCCGAGTGGAAAAATTGTCAGGATCAGCTTCCAGATTTATTTTCCGATCCGGATAGAGCGGCGTCAGGTTGTCGAAAAGTATTTTATCGCGCGACACTTCCGGATCTTCATAGTTGACGGCCTCAACCTTCAATAGGGCAAAATACCGTTCCGATTCCTTGGGCTGACGAATCTGGCCGGATACCGTATCGCCGGTTCTAAGATTGAAACGCCGGATCTGAGAAGGCGACACATAAATGTCGTCGGGGCCCGGCAAATAATTGTAATCCGGAGCTCTCAAAAATCCGAACCCGTCCGGAAGTATTTCCAGCGTCCCCTGCCCGTATATCAGACCATCCTTTTCAATCTGCGCCTGGAGAAGCGCAAAAATAAGTTCCTGCTTGCGCATACCAGCGGCCCCCTCGATATTAAACGATTTGCCCATCTTGTTCAGTTCACTGATTTTCTTATCTTTAAGTTCAACAATATTCATTAATATTCCCCATTCAGTTTTTTAATCTTTTTGGTCATCCCCATCAAAATCATAAAATTTCCGCGACCTGCGTCAAAGCAGTATGAACATTTTTGGTGAATCCTGAACTTCCGGCCCCTTGTACCGCTGAACGCATAAGCTGTTACTAAGGTTTTAAGCATTTTTAAAACATCATTCGATAGTAAGATGGTTCGAATGAACAGGAGCTTGCAAAATCTTATCTGAATAACAAAACACTTTTAGATCAACTTAATGACCTTATACAGGTAATTGATGAACTGGATCCATGCTGGTATTATGGAGGAATCTGCGTGTTTTGTGATATTCGTTAGAAGATTTTAATAGGTATTCGCTCCAAATGGCGGGCGTCATGTCATTACAATGATTTAAAATAATAAAACATGATTTTTCGCGTGTCAAGCGCTTTTGATTTTTTTTAAGTATTTTTTGAAAAAATTATCGTAAAGAATATCAACTGAACTTAGCATGTGCTCGATCGAATGGTTATTTTCGATGACCGCTTCGGCCCGTTTGTTTTTTTCTTGGTCGGACATTTGAACTTTCAAAAGGGCCTCTGCATCATCACAAGAAACGTTGTCCCGTTCCATCAACCTTTTTACCTTCAAGGCGTGAGGCGCACTGACATTTATCGTCACATCGAAAAGATTCTCCAGGCCGAATTCGAAAAGAAGGGGAACTTCTACGACCACGATGGGCTCACCATCTCTTGCCACTTGCACCATCTCTAACTTCATGCGTCTGATTATTTCGGGGTGAACGAACTGCTCGAGTTTTTTCCGGGCCGTAGCATCCCTAAAGACAATTCGCCGAAGCGTTGAACGATTCAATGCTCCATCATGTGCCAGCACGTCTTTGCCAAAGTATTCAACGATTTTTTTATAGGCTTCTGACCCCTGTGTGACGGCTTCCCTTGCCAAAACGTCGGCGCTGATAACGCTTAATCCCAGTTCTTTCAAGTGGTTGCAGACGGTAGTTTTTCCGGACCCGGCCGTGCCGGTCACGGCGACTTTTAAAAATAACGATTCTGAATTTTTCTGTTCAGTTTTTTTTTTAGCAGGCATTTTAAATCATCGTTTAGGGTGGGGTTAGCAAGAAAACAAAAATGTGCTATAATAACTAGTGTCCATCCAGAAACGGTCTTTTTGCCCGATCTCGGCGTTATGCTCAAAATTTTATCCTCGGAATATCAACGATATGCCTGCGGTAAAATTTTTCGCAGGCCTTGATCACGGTCTTTTTGCCCGATCTCGGCGTTATGCTCAAAATTTTATCCTCGGAATATCAACGATATGCCTGCGGTAAAATTTTTCGCAGGCCTTGATCTCGAACAAAAATCCTCGTTACTGGACGGGCACTAACTATTATTCCGTGACACAACTATCTCCAATTTAAAACAAGATATAAAATGTTGCAATTTAATTCTAATATTTTTCCTGAAAAAAAAGGTGTCTACATTGTGGGTGGGTCGGTCAGGGACCTTATTCTTGGCCGGCAGCCAACCGATTATGACATCGCTGTTTTGGAAAATCCGGAAAAATTTGCCGAAAAGTTGGCAAATAAGACCAACGGCCACCGGGTAAAGATCGGCAAACCGGGTCAAATGATCATCCGGGTTATATCAGGGAAAAACATTTTTGACATATCACCCGTATGTGGCGCCTCAATTGAAGAAGACCTCCATCAAAGGGACTTTACGATGAATGCAATGGCATACGACCTGGCCTCCGGAAAAATTATCGACTGCCTGGGCGGCTTTCAGGACCTTTGCGCGCAAAAAGTGCGTATGGTTTCAAAAAAAGTCTTTCGTAAAGATCCCATTCGCCTGATACGGGCTTTTCGTATGGGCGCCCATCTGGATTTCGAAATCGAACCCCAGACCCTGGCGGTCATTAAAAACGAAGCCAACCTTATTCAGAAATCGGCTGGCGAACGAATCCGGGAAGAGTTTCTCCATATACTAAGAACTTCTAAATCACATGCGTATCTCTCTGGCATGGCAGCGTCCGGCCTTCTATTTGCTTTATTTCCCGAACTTGAACGGTTAAAAGGATGCTTTCAAAACCGATGTCATGATTATGACGTCTATACCCATACCATGCAAGCATTTTATCATCTTGAAAAAACGATCAATAATTATCAATCAGGTAAGCCCGAAATTCAAGACCAGATCAGACAATATATGCATAAAAAAAGGGAACCTTTGCTCAAATGCGCAATCCTGCTCCACGACATCGGGAAAACCGACACACACTCGGTCGGAAACAGCGGCGATGTTCATTTTTTCGGCCATGCCCGAAAAAGTGCCGACATGACAAAAAATATCACCCGAAGATTGAAATTTTCGACGCGCGAAAGGGGATACATCGATTTTATTATTCGCCGGCATATGCAGCCTCTGTTCCTTTTTAGCGCCTATCAGAATAAAATATTAACACAAAGAGGCATCACCCGCTTCTTCATAAAATGCGGTGAAGACACCCCCGGTATATTGTTCCATTCGATTGGCGATATGCAGGGCAAAGGAGCCCAATGGAATGGCCACCTCGAAACGTTTATGACGTTCGTGCAAAATATGATCCATAATTTTTTTTCAAATTATAAACCCAGAAAGTCAAAACCGGCACTTATCACCGGAAATGATCTCATACAGGTGTTTGGCCTGACTCCTTCCCCCTTGTTTAAATCAATCCTTGACCGTGTCGAGGAAGCCAGACTGCTAAACAACATCGATAGCAGACCGGCGGCCTTGATGTGGGTAAGGGATTTTTTAAGGACATCAGGTAGAATATAAATTCACGAAACTAAAGAATCCGTATTTCTTTATTCCATCCTTGACAAGATGTCGGCATTTTTATAGTAAAGCGCGCATATTAAAGTTTCGATTCTTGCCTTTGGGGTGAAAATATTTTCTTTTCAATTTCAGGTTTAAATATATTGATGAAAGGAGCAGCATATGAACATTTTATTTTTTGGTCCGAACGGCAGCGGTAAAGGAACCCAGGGAGCCATTTTAAAGGAAAAATACAAAACGGCGCACATCGAATCAGGTGCTATTTTTCGTGAAAACATTTCCAAAGGTACGGAGTTGGGCGCCAAAGCAAAGGAATATATTGATCGTGGTGATTTGGTGCCGGATGAAATTACAATCCCCATGATACTTGACCGCCTTAAACAGGATGATTGCAAAAGCGGTTGGTTGCTTGACGGATTTCCGAGAAATAAAAACCAGGCCATAAAACTCGATGAATCCCTCAAAGAAGCAGGCATGGCCCTCGATATCGTCGTGGAAATTCTTTTGGATCGCGAAATCGCCAAAAACAGGATTATGGGCCGCAGACTTTGCGTCAATGACAATAATCATCCTAACAACATCTACATTGACGCCATCAAGCCGGATGGGGACCACTGTCGGATTTGCGGGGGTGAGTTAAAGACACGGTCCGATGATCAGGATGAGGTCGCGATTAACAAACGTCATGATATTTATTACGACGCGGAAGAGGGAACCCTGGCATCGTCCTATTACTTTAAAAACATCGCTGCCAAGGAAGGTTCCATGAAATATGTTACAATTGATGGCACTCCCGGCGTTAAAGAAGTTTCAAAAGAACTTTTTTCAAAACTTTAAGGGTATCATCTGTTTTTTACTTGCCATTTAAACTTATTTTAGTTAAGCTTTTATATTTATAATCATAGGGAAAAAATAACCATCTGGAATCATATTTATTTATCTTTCATCTGATGGAAAGAAAGGGGCGAGAATATTGAGGAATATTGAGGTCAAAGTTTTTGATAATGACCTTGAAAAGGCAATGCGCATTTTGAAAAAAAAGATTCAAAATGATGGTCTTTTTAAACGGTTAAAACTAAAAAAGAGTTACGAAAAGCCAAGCGAACACAAACGCCGTAAGCAACGCGAAGCATTAAGAAGACAAAGAATTTCCGCGTCAAGAAACAGGTACAGATAAACACCGACTATAACATTTTGCCCGGCATGAATGTGATTTCTTGCCGGGTTTTTTATGGATATGACACCAAGCGACTCCTACAACGACTGTCTTAAAGCCATGTACGCTTTGAGGCGGTTTGGCATTATACTCGGTCTTGCCACGATCAAACAGATACTGGAAGGCCTGGGGAACCCCCAGGATCGTTTTGAATGCATCCACGTCGCGGGAACAAACGGAAAGGGATCGATTGCTTCCGCCCTTGCAGCAATCCTCCATGCATCCGGATACAAGGTCGGACTTTACACATCTCCCCATCTCGTTCGATTTAATGAAAGGATCCGTATCAACAACCGTCCGATTACGGATGAAAATGTTGTTGCGTCCTATGAAGCGGTAACAGGGGTCTATCATGGAACCCGTGAACCGACCTTTTTCGAATATTCAACCGCCATGGCGCTTCATGAATTTGGCAGACAGAATGTGGATTTGGCCGTCATCGAAACCGGTATGGGAGGGCGCTTAGATGCCACCAATGTCATTCAGCCAGTCCTTGCCATCATCTCCAATATATCTGTGGAACATCGAATGTATCTCGGGAATACGATCGCCCAAATCGCTACCGAAAAGGGGGGTATCATCAAGCGACGTCGTCCCGTTGTCACCGGTGTTAAACAAAAAAAGGCCCTCTCCGTTATCAAAGGAATTGCCTCTAAAAATGAAGCGCCGCTGTATCGCCTGGGCGACCAGTTCCGGGTGAGGCGCAGTAAAGAAGGCACCTTTAGGTACCATGGCCTTGACAATGTCTGGCGCAACATGCAAACGGGACTGCTTGGCAACTATCAGATCGATAACGCGGCACTGGTCCTCGCAGCCTGTGAACTCCTGAACCGAAACGCCTTGAACATCCCTCTGGAATGTATCCGCGAAGGTCTCGAGAATAATCACTGGCCCGGAAGACTGGAGATCGTTTCCAAATCCCCCCTGATCCTTCTGGACGGGGCGCACAATTTTATTGCCGCTCGAAACCTGGGAAATTTCCTGTCCAAAAACCTAGCGAACCAAAAAGTTACGCTGGTCGTCGGAATGCTGGACGATAAGCCCTATGCCGGAATACTTCGTTCACTTCTTCCCCATTGCAGCAAAGTCATACTCACCCGCCCCAGAATCGAACGCGCCCTCCCGCCGGAAGCTCTTTTTTCGGTCGCACGGGAAATCGTTTCCGACATCACGACCATTCCGGATGTGGCCGGCGCTATAAAATATGCAATCGACACCACATCCCCGCATGACGCCATTTGCATCGCGGGCTCGTTATACGTGGTGGGTGAAGCCAAACAGAAACGGTCTTTTTGCCCGATCTCTGCGTTATGCTCAAAATTTTATCCTCGGAATATCAACTATATGCCTGCGGTAAAATTTTTCGCAGGCCTTGATCTCAAACAAAAATCCCCGTTTCTGGACGGACACTTCCTATATTAAAATTTGAGTCTGACGCAGAGGTTGGGCAAAATTGGACGTTTTTCAAAAAGTCTTTCTTGACTTGCCAGATTGAATCAATTATCACCACCTTAAATGTGCGCCCGTAGCTCAGGGGATAGAGCGTCAGCCTCCGGAGCTGAAAGCCGCTGGTTCGAATCCAGCCGGGCGTACCAATGTAAATACAGGGACTTGCAACATTTTGGAGGTCCCTTTTTTATGCCATAAAAGTAATTCCTTGCACTATTCCCCACAAACTTTAAGGAAATCAGGGTAAAAAGCGAGGTTTTGATCTCATTACCGCTAAAAGCGTCGATGATGGTAGGCCCTTTGCCAAAATCCACCTTCCATAAGGTTATTTACATGGAAACCACGCACAATAAACCACAACACAAGGAAATCGACCGCCGCCGCACCTTTGGTATCATCAGCCACCCTGACGCAGGCAAAACGACCCTTACCGAAAAACTGCTGCTTTTCGGCGGCGCGGTCAACAACTTCGGCGTGCGCGAACTGCTCGACACCTTTGTTGAAATCGCTCCCCCCCCGTATCCTCGATTGACTACCACCCGCATGGTATCGCCCGAGGAGAAGGCATTTTCGGGTTTCGTTTTTAAAATTCAGGCCAATATGGACCCGGCCCATCGTGACCGTATCGCCTTTTTGCGCATTTGCTCGGGCCGCTTCCAGCGGGGCATGCGAGTCCGCCATCATCGCCTCGGCAAGGACATCCTTATCGCCAACCCGATCATCTTCATAGCCCAGGACCGGGCCCTTGTGGAAGAGGCCTGGCCTGGGGATATCATCGGCATTCACAACCACGGCACGATCAAGATCGGTGATACTTTTTCGGAAAAGGAGCCTCTCAATTTCACCGGCATCCCGAATTTCGCTCCCGAGCATTTCCGCCGGGTGCAACTGAAATCACCCCTCAAGACGAAGCAGCTCCGGAAGGGGTTGACCCAACTTGTAGAGGAGGGGGCGGTGCAGTTGTTTCGCCCTCTTCGGGGAAGCGAATTCATCTTGGGAGCGGTGGGAGTGCTGCAGTTCGAGGTGACCATGGCGCGGCTCAAGGCCGAATATGGGGTCGACGCCGTCTATGAAAATATTAAATACGCCACCGCCCGCTGGGTAAGCTGC
>JAFDFH010000239.1 GCA_019309945.1 Deltaproteobacteria bacterium | reverse complement strand
ATGTTGTCCACCACATCGAGGTAGTCAAGCAGTTCAAAATCCTGAAACACAAAACCGATGTTGGTGATTCGAAAATCACGGCGGCCCGCGTCATTGAGTTCATTCACCCTTACGCCGTCTATCTGGATGACACCCTGCCGGGGTAGAAGAATTCCAGAGATGAGATTCAGCAAGGTGGTCTTGCCGGATCCGCTGGGTCCGATCACAGCGACTTTTTCCCCCTTGGCGATTGAAAAGTCGGGTATATTGAGGAAAAAGTTTCCGACAGGATATGCAAAACCTAATTCATGGATGGCAATCATGTTGAATCATACACCTGTAGGACATCGAATTAAATGGTTTCATTTTTTCTGATTATTTTGAACGCCTTGATATCCGAAAATACCATTTTTATAAAATCACAGCGGTTTCGTACATATTCCAGAGATCTTTAAACAGTGCCCAGTACATATACGTTGGAGTAATCTGAACTTTTGACGTCTAAGGCACAGGCCCAACATGTTGTGGTTGAAATGTGAAATAAAAAGGACAAATTAAGCGAAGTCTCATAACACACGCTGTTCATCCAGTAACTGAATCTTGACAAGTTTCCAGTAATTTTCTGTTGGCTTAATTATTACCTCGGCTGTATATGTGTTACACCGATAATGGACATGCTTTTGATGATGCACAGATCCGTAAACATCCCAATTGGCGACAATGTCGATGCTACCATCCTTTTTTTGAGCCATAGAGTCGATCGATTTGATATCCAGTTGATGTATAATGGCCATATTCCCGTCTGAGTCGCCCATTCTTATTTTTTCACGGTTCTGCAGATAGACCTCACTTAAAAATTCACCAGAAACACTACGCGCCAAGGCGTCGTAGATGTCTTCATCCTCTTGAAGCATAAATGCCCGGTAAGTATTCAACATCAATCCCTGAAGGATTTTTGCGGCCTCTGCTTTGGAAGGAATGTTTTGATTAAAAACTTTGTCATAAACTGGCAGTCTGCCCAAGGCATGGCCGCATAAAGCACCGGCAATGAGTGCAACCGTGCACAGGACGATTCCCCTTCGCCGAGCGTTGGACAGCAGACTGAGCACAAGAGCCGTCGAAAGCAAGAGGCCGTAACGCCAATGGTCGATGAACTGCAGTAAAGAGGTATGGAATTTTTTCTGTTCATCCTTTGTTTTATGGGGATTGGGAATCGTTGTAGTGATTTCAGTGGGACGCAGAACCACTCGATGGACCGATCCGTCCGATAGCCGGATACGTACCAAGGCATCCGTAGTCGTTTGTTTTAGCCCGTCTATCCGTATTTGCGTGCCGGCTAATCCGTCATCACCGACTATCATATTCCACGTTTCAACAATGGCATCATTGGTCTTCAACCGTTTTCGAGGCGGTATAATCCGAAATTGCTTCGGGAAGGACGGTTCAAACTGAGGCGGTATTCCCTGACCACGTGGCACTTTCCAGACTACTCGGATATTGCCGGATGCTAACTCCTCGATTTCCAAATAGGCCGGACGGATATTATCGGCCAACGCAAAATCAGGTATTATAAACCAGAATAGTATTCCCCAAATGATCCATTTAGTGAAGGTACACTGTGATATCTTGAATTTGAACATGTCGATCCATTTACCTTTAGTAGATTCAACACAAAAAGCCATCCTTGATACTTATGTTTTTATCCTTTCAAATCAAAATCATAGGGTAAGCCTTCAAGCAGAACCCGGTATCGTGAGCGTATTTCGCCGTATACCCTGCGGGTATTTTCTTCCTGTTTTGCCGACATCCAGTCATTTTTGACCCGGTCAATGATATCGCGGAACTTTGGTAATTTCGTGTCCTGGCGTTCATGGATGTAAACCGCGTGGAACCCATACGCAGATTTGAAGGGTCCATTCCACGACCCGGGCTCCAGGTTTTTAACTGCCGCGGCAAAGTCTGTGCCGAACCGGTTTCTAATTTCGCTCACACTACACTGCGTACAGCCGGGCGATAAAATGGAAGCGTCTCCGAGTGTCGGTACTCTGTGTAGATCGCTATCTTCTTTTATTAGCGCTTGTGCCGCCTGTTTTGCTCCTTCAACCCCACGGCTGTCGATACTGAAATAGACCTGAGTAAAGGTCACCCGGGGTGAGGTCTCATATTTTCGGCGATTCTCAAAAAAATATTTACGCAAATCATCTTCCGTCGGTTCGGTCATCGCCGATAAGTCCTTGAACATAAATTCCATTTTTTGTGCCAGACGGCGCCGCACGACAATGTCGCCCACATCAAGCCCCATCGCAACGGCTTCGCTGCTGAGAATTTGCTCGCGAATGAGATGATTGACTTGGCCTCTTAGATCCTGGACGGTGGGCTCATGCCCCATTCGTTTATTGAATATGGTCCGAAGCCACTCGATGTCAGCCGAAGATACCTCCACAAGATAGGGATCATTGACAGCTGCTTCCGGTTTTCGATCCAGTGCAGCATGAAGACCAAAAACAGACAGCCCTAAGATGAAAAAATGAATTAGCGGCTCGCGCCAAAATCGCTTAGACTTTTGATTGTTGGTTTTAAGAAGTTTCTTTTTCGAAAAGCGCAATTTGAAAAGCATTACTCTCTACTCCTTTTTTTTCATCGTCTTGAACGACAACGGCTGCAAGCGGATTTGTGCAGCTCGCAGCCGTCCTTTGTTTTTTCCAGATTACTGAGAATCGAAGTATCGACACTATCTTTTCGGCGTATACCAGATCGGTGATGTATAAGCACGTTCCGTAGTGGTCATCGGAACTTCCTTCGGCATATTCACTTTAAAGTACTTGGCATCGAATGCTGTCCAGCGTGGTGTTGGAATTTCAATCACCCGTGCGTAGTAAAAGGCACTCTGCTTGGCATCGAAGTTAGGATCCTTCCAAACGGTGATAAGCTCGGTGGCTCCGATGGTATTGGTCCAGGTGGCGTTGGCAACATCCACGGTGTTGCCAACAGGAGGTAACTTTTGGGTTTTGGGATCCAATTTGCGATCATCAGACCATGCTACATCATAAACCTTTTCATGCAGCTTGTCTTTGCCATCCATCCATCCTTTGATAACCTGAATACGATCCAGGTTACCACCTATGGGATCCTTCAATGCAGCAACGAGGAATGTAGGCGCTTTCTTTCCTTTGGGTGCCACGGACAGATTACCTCCCATGGGCACACCCTTGGCATAACCTTCCCGAGCGGGCAGTCGATTGTTGGCGTCTTTACTGTCAAACTCCCAGCCACCGAAGAAACGCACAATCATACGGCTACCGGTGGTGGCATAGGTTTCCTTACGTTTCATCGCATCAAAAATGGATTCACGGGTATTTTCTTCAGCCCACACCGCGGCCCAACCCGATGCAAGCGGTGAATAACCTTTATATTCAACATCTCCCATCTTGGCCATGGGATGCTTGTAGCGATCCTTGTTTGGTTCCCCACCGGAATGTTTGCCAAAAAAATTATCTTCTTCTGCCGTTGCCAGCGCTGTATGACTGTCGGTGGAGCCAATCATGCCAAACTGATAGGGATTGGTGCCCAGCTTATCTTCCAGCCGCAATCCTATTTTTAAAGCCGAGCGGGCATACTCAAATTGCAGCATCTCGTTTTTCTTCATCACACTCAGGTCCAGATTGCCCTGATCCCAGGTGCCATAGTCTGCAAATTCGTCGTTGGGCGAGAGGAAGGGATGGGCCTCACCGTCACCCTTGATCTGAGTCACTTCATAAAGCGGCTCCCAGCGTGCGCGGGTCTCGACATATTTTTTTTTAATATTTTTGCCAAAAGCTTTTATTTCCGGGAACATGATACCGTTACTTAGATTTCCATTATGCGCAATGGCCAAAACCTGTCCGGCCGTTTTTGTCTCATAGTTGCCCATCCATTTCCACAGATCGACAGGGTTCGGGCTTCCCATTGGTGGCGTCATGGTATAGGGTTCCATCAGCCTTGCGCGATCAGCACCATCCCGATACATCACCACGCGGTGCAAGTTATTGCCCTTAACCAGAGACGTCCACTCATAACCAATAAAAGCAGTAAAATGACCTGGGTCATTCGCCTCTTCGGCCGCATTAATGGTGTCATCCCAGGTGGAACGATAGATGCTCGTACCAGGCAAGGATTCCAAAGTTTTAGGAAACTTTCCCTGAGCAAAGGCGGTAATGAGCTCGGCTGCAGCCTTCACGCCTTCCTGACCACCCGCCTTAATCATTTCATGCCATCTGCGCCCCTTTTCATCTGCCATCACATAGGGGGCACCTGCCTGCAATTTTGGAAAGAATCCCATGTTATCCGAGTGATCGGCGACCACCAGAAAATCAAGCGGGCGGGACAATTTCACCGGTTGGCCGGTAGAAGATATTACTTCTTCACCCTTGGCAAAACGATAGGCATCTGGCGGCAGCAGACGGACACCAAAAGCGCCCGCATCAAATGAAATTGCCGTGTGCAAATGGGTATCACCCCACAGTGGCATGGTAGGGAAGGTACGCTGCGCATAAGGGTAATAAGGCTCTGTTCTGGCCGCACCACTCAAGGATGCCTCATCGTCAGTGACAAGCCCTCCTCCCGACGAAAATGCGCTCTGACTAAGTGCCAAAGTCATTATTACTGCTATCGAAATCAGTTGAAAAAATCTCCATCCTTGCAT
>JAFDFH010000238.1 GCA_019309945.1 Deltaproteobacteria bacterium | reverse complement strand
AACAATATACATAAATATATCTACCTTTTATTTCTAAGAGAGGCCTTTACGAAACACCAAACCTGATAAATTCCACCTTTTTCAAATGTATTAAATACTAAGGATAAAAGAATTTTTAAAGATAAGTCAAGATATTTTACGCAAAACCATTATTCTCAACCTGCATATTTTTTCTTGACTAAAAAAAGACGAGACCTTAAAGTGGCTCGCATTTTACTTACAATAAGGTTTCACAATACACATTACTCCCTCAAACGTTTCATTCTAACGGAGAAAAGCACGAATGTTGACAAATAAAAAAATTAGCATCATCGGAACGGGTAACATGGGGAAGGCCCTTGTCAGCGGTCTGGTCTGTTCCAGATCATCCAAACCTGAAAATATCATCTGTACGGATAGCCGGGAAAACAAGCTCGAATCCATCAAGAAGGAATATGGGGTTGTCACGACAACAGACAATATCTCGGCGGTGAAGACATCGGATATTGTGATTTATGCGGTCAAGCCCCAGATCATGGCCTCGGTATTAAAAGAAACGGCTGCTGTCCTGGATATGTCCAAACTCATTATTTCGATAGCCGCCGGCGTACCGTTGGCCGCAATAGAATTGTGCCTTCATAAGGAATTGCGACTGATTCGGGTGATGCCCAATATCGCCGTAAGCGTTAAAGAAGGTGCCTCGGCCATTGCGGCCGGAAAGCATGCCTTTAAGGATGATATCAATATGGCCAAGGCCATTTTCGATTCTGTGGGGAAAAGCGTGTTCATCGACGAGAATATTCTTATGGATGCTATCACCGGGTTAAGCGGCAGCGGTCCTGCATACATTTTTCTAATTATCGATTCCTTGGCCGATGCCGGTGTTAAGATGGGTCTATCCAGGGAAGACGCCATTTTTCTTTCATCCCAGACAGTTTTAGGCGCTGCCAAACTTCTGATAGAAAGCAAAGAACACCCCGCCCAGTTAAAGGACAAGGTCACATCCCCTGGCGGTACAGCCATCGCCGGCATTCACACTTTGGAAAAAGGCGGCATTAGAACGACCCTTATGAATGCCGTCGAAGCCGCCACCAAACGGTCTAAGGAATTGGGAGAAATGATGATCAAAGACTTTGCTGACGGCTAAAAGGATGATGGTCTCGTAAAAAGTCCGATTTAGACGGTTTCGAAAAAAGTTTAAATTCAAGGCGTGCAAATTTTGTAATCATGAGACGTAATTATCGTACGTTGAATGATTACAAAATGCAGGACAACGCAGAAGTTGGACTTTTTACGAGACCGTCAAAGGATAAATGGTGTGGAACATCCAGTAGGTTTGTGAGGATTTGCGGTTATGTTTGCGGAAAATGTTTCCTATCCGGCGGCTTTGGCGGCAGGACTATTGTCTTTTTTTTCTCCCTGTATATTGCCACTGATACCGGCATACTTTACCCTTATCACCGGCTTTTCCCTAGAAGAGCTAACCCGTGACGATAGCTTGGGGTTCAGAAAAAAAGTTTTTCTGTCTACCCTTGCATTTGTCCTGGGATTCGCTTTTGTTTTCATACTAATGGGTGCCTCAGCCTCCTCTCTGGGAAGCTTGATTAAAACCTACAGGGAACTTATAAGAATAGTAGGCGGAATTATCATCATTATTCTCGGTATCCATTTAACTGGGGTGATCCGCCTCCCCGGTCTGGATTATGAAAAACGAATTCACCTGAATAAAAAGCCCTTACACTTTTTCGGGACATGTATTATCGGGATGGCATTTGGGGCTGGCTGGAGTCCCTGTATCGGTCCGCTGCTCGGATCGATTCTTATTATCGCCAGCAGCCAGGAAACGGTGTGGCATGGCATTTTGCTCCTGGGTATCTATTCTGCCGGGCTGGCCATCCCTTTTATTACTCTATCCGTTTTTATTAATTTTATTCTGATATTTATAAAGACAGCCTCCAAAACAATGCGATACTTTAATACGACCGCAGGAATTCTGTTGATAATGGTGGGGCTGCTGTTGGTAACAGACAGGCTATATTTTTTAAGCATTTCAGGTTAACCGACCAATGAAAATAAAAATGCTCTCGGGAAAGCTCCTTGTTGCGCTGCTCATTATAATTTTGCTGGCCGTTGTTTCCGGGTTTTGGGTACAAATAAATAAATCGAAAAAACCCGTCGAATCAATCACGGAAATAACGGAAACAATTGAACCGATTCAAGTCATTGCTGAACAGATTAAATGGTATTCTTATGAAGAAGGCGTGGCTCGGGGAAAAAGGAAGGGAAAGAAAGTATTTCTTTACTTCTGGGCGGACTGGTGCACTTTCTGTAAAAAAATGGAGAAAGAAACTTTAACAAAATCCACGATCGTGTCCTATCTGAACGATTACTTCATATCCGTTAAGGTGGATTCCGGCAGGGAGAAAAAAAAGGCCTTACGCTATTCCGTCGAGGGTGTCCCAACGACTTGGTTCTTAACAGAAAATGGAGAAAAACTCTCCAACCTGCCCGGTTATATTTCACCGGATATCTTTCTTCCAGTCCTTCAATTTATACATTCAGAGAGTTATAAAAAAATGACCTTTAAACAATTTCTGAAAGAATTAGTCAATTCGAAAAAACATGGAACCTAAATTCTGCAATTGCCGATTTCGTCGCCACTTCGAGGTGCAGAGTGTAAACTAATCAACTATGGCAAACACCTTGCAACGCAGATATTAACCCGGCAATAAAATATGCTAATCTCGTCATGCCGGACTTGATCCGGCATCCAGTACCCGCCTGAGTTTCGGCTTGTCCGGGTTAGGCGAAAATAGAAAGCGAATTTTCAAACCCTCCACCGCGGAATTCATTGGACGCTAGTTTGTACACCAAGGGATGTGTGTTAAAGACCTTGAGACCTATTTAGTGCCCGTCCAGAAACGAGGATTTTTGTTCGAGATCAAGGCCTGCGAAAAATTTTACCGCAGGCATATAGTTGATATTACGAGGATAAAATTTTGAGCATAACGCAGAGATCGGGCAAAAAGACCGTCTCTGGATGGGCACTATTTGGGGAACCGCCACGTGTATCGCTTTATCAACCGGATCGAAGTGGAAACGATAACCCCTGAACTCATTACTAGCAGAAGGACGGGGACCCAAATGTATCCATGATATTCAACGGTTTCACGTGTGATCTTGATACCCACCAGTGCAAACAGAATAAAGACGATCATCAAGACGATCATAAAATAGCATGACGTTTCTGAATCATACCATGGAAGAATTATTTTTCTGAAAACAGGATGTTGATCCAACTGCATCGGAAGGTCTCTTTCGTGTTTTGTATTTGGTGTTCAATTGTTTCATCTCGGAACATCCAATCCGAGACCTTTGCAAAACGCCCCTTTTTGCCCAATTTCTGTGTCCGGCTCAAATTTTAATCCTCAAAATACTATATGTATTCCTGTGGTTAAAATTTTCGCCTTCCTTGAACTTGAACAAAAATGAGCATTTTTCAAAGGTCTCAATCCGTAACATGCATGCTGTAGAAAAATCAAGAAACAGATAACACTGGTAGGCCAAGGTCTCACTGGGAAATAACATCTACAATGACTCTAAACAATAAATGGTCGATTACACTTTCCCTCTTCACTGTCTTTATGAGCGTTGTTTGTGGATGTGTCACCGCACCGAAAAAATTGGAAATAGAGGACATTTCCGGTACATTTGGTGAGGGAACGATTATCTCCACACAAACAGGGAAGCCTTTATCGTTTGAAGCGCTTCTGGAAGAGCTGGCAAAAGTTCAGATCATATATATTGGAGAACAGCACACGAATGGGTATCACCATACCATCCAGCTAAAAGTCATCAGGGAATTCCTGAAGATCGATCCAAACATAGCGGTAGGTATGGAGATGTTTGATCGCACCTATCAGCCGATACTGGACCAATGGTCATCCGGGCAACTTGATCAAAAAACATTCTTACAAAAGGTCCACTGGTACGCAAACTGGAAGTTCAATTTTGAATTATATAGCGGTATCCTTAATTTTATAAAAGAAAAGAAGATTCGGCTCGTGGGGCTGAATCTCCCTTCCCATATCCCTCCCAGGATTGCAACCGGAGGTATTGAGAGCCTTTCAAGCCAAGACAAGAAATATCTCCCGGAAAATATCCATACGTCAGACCCTGCACATCGGGCCTATGTTAAGGAGATCTTCAATAAACACCACGTGCGGGGAAGAGAAAATTTTGAGTATTTTTATGAGGCCCAGTGTGTATGGGAAGACATCATGGCAGAATCCATTGCCTTGAATCGACGCGGTGGCCGGATGATCATCCTGACCGGTAATGGACATATTATAAACAAATTTGGCATACCCGACAGAACCTTCCGTCGGACGGAAGCGTCATTTAAAACCATCTACCTGGCAACTATCGGCAGTAAAACCGAGCGATCTTTTGCCGATTATATTTGGATAACCCCTCCCAAAAAGAACCGTCACCCCCAATAAGATGTCGGTCGTGGATCGTCACCATTCAGAAGTCAGAAAGCCACAGTATTCTATATTCAAACTGCGTAACCGTTCACGGCTTGAAACTTGAAATTGGAAAGTAGAAATTGGGGCGAGATGAAACGAGTTTAGGAGTTGGATGTCTACAAACTGGCGGAAGCGTTAGCAGATATGGTCTG
>JAFDFH010000237.1 GCA_019309945.1 Deltaproteobacteria bacterium | reverse complement strand
CACACGTCCAAACAGGCCTTGAAAGCTTTCTTGAAGCCCCCCCCAAATGGATTGGCGGAAATCCCATCGGCCTTTTGAGCAATCCCGCTTCGGTTGACAGGCGGTTTCACCATGTCCGGGAACGGATCCACAAAAGATTTCCAGGACAGCTTAAGGCACTCTATTCCCCCCAGCATGGTTTTTTTTCAGAAAAACAGGATAACATGATCGAATCTGATGATTGCATCGATCCGATTTTAGAAATTCCTGTTTTCAGCCTTTACGGTAAAACCCGCGTACCGACCCGGGAAATGTTCGATCCCATCGATATCCTCATCATCGATCTTCAGGATGTTGGTACGCGGGTTTATACCTATATTTATACCATGTCTTATTGTCTGGAGGCTGCCAGGAAATTCAACAAAAAAGTTCTGGTTCTCGATCGACCCAACCCGCTAAGCGGCTCCATGATAGAAGGGAACTGTTTATCACCTGAATTTGCATCATTTGTGGGGCGCTACCCAATCCCCATGCGTCACGGGTTAACCATCGGAGAACTTGCTCTTCTATTCAATACGTATTGGGCGATCGGGTGTAATCTGGAAGTCATCCCCATGAAAGGGTGGGAGCGGTCCATGTATTTCCAGGATACCGGACTTCCATGGATTCCTCCGTCTCCAAACCTTCCGACGCCGGTAGCGGCCATGGTGTACCCCGGCCAGGTATTGTGGGAAGGGACTAACGTCTCTGAAGGACGGGGGACCACCCAGCCGTTTGAATTGTTTGGCGCCCCGTTTATTGATACGCAAAAGGTTATTGCAACACTGGGGGGCAACCTGTTGCCGGGGGCGATTCTCAGGCCTGCTGTATTTGAACCCACATCAAACAAATGGAAAGGAGTCCCTTGTAAGGGCTTCCAGATCCACGTAACGGATCCGTGGGAGTATCAGCCCTATATCACCACCATCCGATTACTTCAGGCGATTTGTTTACTTTACAGGGATACGTTCAACTGGAAGCGATCTCCTTATGAATATGAATATAGCAGACTCCCTATCGATCTGATTATTGGAGATCAGAAAATACGTCAGCGTATTGAAGAATTTGACGAAATAGATGATATTGCAGAATCCTGGAAAGAGGACCTTGATGCGTTCAGGAAAGTAAGCCGTGAGTTTTATCTTTATGAACCGAGGGTATAAGCAGAGGTTAGCGGTTGGGAAAAAACCAAACAGACTGGAAGCGGATGCGCTTTAAGGAAAACAAAGTTTGGCTGGCAATCGATCAGGACAAAAAGCCTGTTGTCACAAACGGTAAGGTATTGATCAAATATCAGCTTGATCAGGATTACGAATACTGGGTTCATGAAAATAGTGTTCACCCGCTCGATCCACCACCTTCGAACGAAAAACCATTTAAAAAGAAAAACAGGAAAGGGAAATCTAAAAAGAAGCGTACGGTAAAGACAAGCGAGGAATTTGAGTCGATTGCGGAAACCGCAAGCCAAGATGCGATTTGCATATACACGGACGGAGCGTCTTCCGGAAATCCCGGTCCTGCAGGCATCGGAGCTGTGCTCAAGTTTGGAAAACATGAAAGGGAGATTTCCAAATATATCGGGATTGCAACCAACAACATCGCGGAGCTGGAAGCGATACGGACGGGTCTTTTGGAACTGAAAACAACGGAACTTCCGGTGAGACTTTTTACAGATAGCAGCTATGCTCTGGGTGTACTCGTTCTCGGGTGGAAAGCCAGAAAAAACGTGGACCTAGTAAAGTCTACGCAAGAAATCATCAAGAGGTTTAACGACCTGAAAATTATTAAAATTAAAGGACATGCCGGGCATGAGGAGAATGAACGAGCGGATTTTCTCGCGACTTCGGCAATAAAAAATGCTGACCGGTGAATAGGCCTTCGATAATTAAAACCATGTCTGTCATACGTTTACAAAAATTTCTTTCACAAGCCGGAGTTTGCTCCAGACGACAGGGTGAAGAATATATAAAAGATGGGCTTGTACAGGTAAACGGTAAGGTTATTACTGAACTCGGCACCAAAATCGATCCGGCAACCGATCTGGTGGACCTTCAGGGACAACGCGTCGAACTGAATGACGATCTGATCTACATTGCCCTGAACAAGCCCCGGGAATATGTGACAAGTTGTCATCAGCAAGGTGCAAAGATTGTCCTCGATCTTATCGATATACAAAGGCGTATTTATCCGGTGGGGCGGCTGGACAAAGACTCAACGGGTCTTCTCATCCTGACGAATGACGGGCAAATGCATCATCGTTTGTTGCATCCTTCTTTTGATCACGAAAAGGAATATGAAGTTACCGTCTCGACGCCTATTTCAGATGGCGCGGTTCGAAAAATTGAAAAAGGGATGCCGATGATGGGGACAAGAACCCGGCCGGCCGTAGTTAAAAGAATGTCTTCCAGGCGTTTCCGCATCATATTGAAAGAGGGTAAGAACAGACAGATTCGTCGAATGGTGACAAAGGTGGGCAATCAAGTCACGCGATTAAAACGGATAAGGGTTTCGAATATAAGGCTGGGAAGGC
The DNA here is from genome assembly GCA_019309945.1 of Deltaproteobacteria bacterium. Lineage (GTDB taxonomy): Bacteria > Desulfobacterota > Desulfobacteria > Desulfobacterales > JAFDFH01 > JAFDFH01. Next base: position 2,116 of record JAFDFH010000237.1, on the reverse strand, counting down.
TTCCCGAAGGGGCGTGGCGTTACCTTAACGAAAAAGAGAGAAAGAGTTTACTGAAGATGTTGTAAAATAAACTCGGTTCGCTGTTTTACAGAGAGAAGTGGTACGCGCACAATATCATAACCCAAGGTTTGGTAACTATTTCTGATAAGGCATTCAAGCGACGCTGCCTGGGCATCGTTTTCCGAACGCGCATCATCCCTGGCAAAACTGAGCCTTTCAAAAAGAAATATTTTTTTATATCGAACGTTTCTGCTGATCTTTAGGGGTTCATCAGAATTGAGTCCTTCAAGCTTAAAATAGGCGATACTGTCCGGGACCGCCCGATCAAAAAATATGATCAAATTTTCCGGCAGGGAAGCTTCTATCTCAGCTTTTTTATAGAGGATGTGACGTTCAAAGGCGAGTTTATCGGCCTTTATCCGGACCATGCTTTTTCCTTTTTTAATTTCATTCTCAATATATGCCCGCGCAACCTCGTGAACCACCCGGTACCCCCGTTGTTCAAGATCCCGTATTGAAGTTGTTTTGCCGGAGCACGGTGCACCGGTAATGACATACCAGTTTGTAAAACGCATCAAATTTTATTCCCGGCCCTCTTTCTCGATCACGCAATAGATCCCCTTCCCTCCCAGGGCAGGTTCGAAGCATTTGCTGTCAGAAAGACAGGTCGCTTTCATGCGATCGCCTGATTCCCACCTGCGGATCAGGTCCGGCTCCCGGATCAGCGGTCTGCTCATGGAAATGTAATCTGCAATATTATTGTTGACGATCTCTTCCGCAAGATGAAAGGAGCGAATTCCACCGACAAGAATAAGGGGCCTATCGATGTTTTTTCTAAAAGCGATGGCTGCGTCTTTGAAATAGGCTTCTTTGTTTTCCGATAGAATTCCGGTTCTGGAAGGATTATGATCACCGGATACCAGGGTGCCGCCGCTTAGCTCGATGGCATCGATCCCTTCTACTGCGAGCGTTTTTGCGGCTTGAATGGAATCCTCGAGTTCCAGGCCGTTATCCAGAAAATCCCTGGAGTTCATTTTGATCAGCACCGGATAATTTATCCCGACATGCTTTCGAATACGGCCCAGAACTTCTTTCAGGATCATGACCCGATTTTCGATGTTTCCGCCATATCGATCTTCTCTTTTATTAAAGGCCGGTGAAAGAAACTGGCTCAACAAATAACCGTGGGCGGCATGAATCTGGACACCATCAAATCCGGCCTTTTGCGCCCGTTCGGCAGCCAGACCAAAGGCTTTCACGACATCTTGAATATTCTGATCGGTCATTTCGAGCCGGGGCGTCTTTGTAAACCCGGTGACTGCGGAGGGACCGGCCGGGGTTGCACCGATGAGTTTGGGATTTGCAAAGAAACCCGCATGGGCAAGCTGAATGACGATTTTACCTCCTTTTTCATGAACCCTGTCCGTCATTTCTCGAAGCCCTGGGATGTATTCGTCTTTGTAAATAGCAAGCTGCCATGGGCCGGCCTGTCCGTTTTTTTGGACATAAGCATGACTGGTAATGATCAGTCCCACCTTGCCCTCGGCCAGTTTTCGCATCATTCCAACCAGTTTTGGCGTACACGATCCATCCTCCGCTGCCATCCCCTCCCAGGTTGCGGAACGCACAAACCGATTTTTTAGTACCATTCCATTGATTTCCGTGGATTCAAATAGCTTTGACATCACTCCCTCCTGTAAATTTTTAATCCGCAGATTTCGCAGATTACACCGATTTCAGACCTGGTTAAATAGTAAAATAGTCGAGTGGTTAAGTGGTTATTATCATGACAATATATTGATTTTGCACGAAAATTGGATGTTTGTTGTTTTAAGGATTATAACATGTTGAATTGTCTGCATATATTTTCCCACTTAACCATTTTTCGACTTAACTATTCAACGAGGTCTGTAGTTGTGAATTCTGTGTTTCTTGTGGCAAATATTTTTGGTTCCGGATTGTCCGGGTTAGGTTTGAATCAGTGTAAGTTTCTTATTATCAAAAGATCCCGTTAGCAAACCACAGGTTTTCTGCATCCTGGATCTTGTATCCTGAACTTTGAACCCTGACCCCTGACCCCTGACCTCTGACCTCTGACCTCTGAACCCAGTACCCT
>JAFDFH010000236.1 GCA_019309945.1 Deltaproteobacteria bacterium | reverse complement strand
GTCTCATAATATCGGCTAACAAAAAGGAAAATAGCAAGTGAAACTCTGCCTTTAGAAGGGAATTCTGTAACTTCTCAAAAACTTATGGTTAAACATACCAGCGGAGTCATCCGGTCATTTTTTTCAAAGCGGGCAACTGTTTGAAGCCGTTTAGGGCGGCTTACAGTGACCCGAACAGCATAAATTATTGATTGTAGCCTGTTTGTGCTAAGCGACACACTCATTTTAGATCCCGTGCGCGGGGCACTGTTAGACGCCCTTAACGGCAAGTTTTGACCGTATTGAAAAAAATTAGCGGATGGCGCAGCGGGTCTACCGGAACATATTGAGAAGTTACGGAATTCTTTCACCGATACCATGGGAATAAATATTGTTGAAAAGATCGATGATCTAATTAAGGTCAGGAATTTACTCCTTAGCGTTTCGGATAAAAGCGGCCTGGAAGGGTTCATACCAAGATTGCTTGAAATAAATCCTGATTTAAAATTTCTATCAACCGGCGGCACATATAGCCGAATAAAGGAAATCCTCGGAAAAACGGCCGAATCCTGCCTGTCACAGGTTTCAGATTTTACAGGTCAACCGGAAACCCAGGGCGGACTTGTAAAGACGCTGGACTTCAAGATATATCTCGGTCTCCTGACCGAGACCTACAATGATGCTCACCAAACGGACTTAAAACGAACGGGTTCCATACCCATCGATATGGTTATTGTAAACCTGTATCCTTTTAAGGAAACGATTTCAAAAAAAGATATTAGTATCGAACAGGCCCGGGGGAATATCGACATTGGCGGTCCTTGCATGGTGCGAGCCGCTGCCAAGAATTATTTGCGAGTTGCATCGGTGGTGGATCCGGATGACTATGATCACGTAATAGCGGAGATGAAAAAAAATGATGGATTCATCTCCTTAAAACTCCGTTTCCGCCTGGCACAGAAGGCCTTTGAACACACCGCGGCATACGACCGGGTGGTTGCCGATTTTTTAGGTGACACATCTTACGAAGATGTAAAACACTGTTATAAGGACAACGAATGATGAAGCTCCGGATCAAAAAGAAGAAGCGTTACACCCGGGATATTTTAACAGCCGAAAACTTCGAGATCGGAGAATATACTTATGGCACCCCCAAGGTCTACGCGATTTGGCAGGGGGCCAAATTGAAAATCGGAAAATTCTGTTCCATTGCGGGCGAGGACGTGGAGATTTTCCTCGGAGATAATCACAGAACCGATTGGGTCAGTACCTATCCGTTTCCAGTCTTTATAGACGAGTGGCCCGAGGCTAGGTCGATTTCCGGGTATTATGCCACCAGGGGGGATGTAATCATCGGCAATGACGTTTGGATCGGACATCGGGTCATGATCCTGTCGGGTGTACGTATTGGAGATGGTGCCGTTGTGGGGGCCCGCTCCGTTGTAGCCCGAGATGTGGCGCCCTATTCAGTGGTTGTCGGAAATCCCGCCGTGCTAGTCCGGAAACGGTTCGATGATGAGACCATCGCGAAGCTGCTTCAAATTCAATGGTGGAACTGGCCGATTCAAAAGATCCGTGAGAATATTCCAAAACTTAACAGCGGAGACGTCGCTGGATTTGTGAAGGCCGACGGATAAACGGGTTAGCGGAGTAAAGCATCCGGACCCGGAGGACAAGGTTTTTCAGGACTAAATGTAACTACTCACGTAGTCAGGCTGAAGCTGTTTAGACTGAAGCTTGCATGCCTCTGGCATGGCTGAAGGGGTCAGAAAATCACGATTGCCGTACTTTGGCGGAAATATCTGATTCTTGCATAAAACATGGCTTTAAAATGCGCTTTTTCCTAATAGTCTTCAGCCTTCAGCCTATCCACCTGAGTAGTTACGGCTAAATAAACATTGGACAGTAAAGCCAGTTTCAAAACGTTTCAGTTTGTTCAAGGTCAAGGAAGGCGATAATTTTAACCACAGGAATACATTGAGTATTTCGAGGATTAAAATTTGAGCCGGACGCAGAGATTGGACAAAAGGGGACGTTTTGAAGTTGGCTCTGGATATTAGAATAGAAAAATGGAAAACGCCCCGATTCATTGCATCCTGTGCGGAAAAGCGGAAAGGACCCTTCTGACAGAAAAGGATTCCTGGTCGGTGTACCGCTGTATGTCCTGTGGTCTCGGCGTCCTCGACCCGAGGCCCACAAGGAAAGAACTGAAGTTACTATACGACCAAAAATATTGCGATAACCGCTTTATGGAGGGAGGAACGCCAGGGTCCCGGCAGTTTAAAAAACGGCTCGGCCTCGAAACCCACCGGATCAAATTTTTCCGCGGGATGAAACGGAGCGGGAAGGTTCTGGATATCGGCTGTGGATACGGTTACTTTTTGGCCGCCTGTCGGGAGGCGGGCTATGACGTGCACGGCCTCGATTTTTCTGAATCCGCGGTGACGCATGCGCGGACAAAACTTGACCTGCCTCTAACCGTCGGTGCGCCGGCCGAGGTGAATCTGCCGGAACAGGCTTTTGACGTGATTACGCTAATGCACGCCCTCGAGCATATGCCGGATCCGCAGGAAACGATCCTAAAAGCCCGGACATGGCTGAAACCGGACGGCATTCTTGTTGTTGACGTCCCCAATTACCTCGGTACCGACGCCCGCAAACAAGGAGTAAATTGGAACGGGTGGGATCTGCCGTACCATTACTATCATTTTACACCTCAGACCTTAAATCGGTTTCTCGGCAAGTTCGACTTCCATGTAGCCAAGCAAAAGGACTATCATTCCGAAGTGGTTAAGGAAGCCTTGAAACAAATTCCGCTTCTCAGCCTTTTCGCACGGCCGCTATCCAAGTTTTACTCCGGCCACAGCATTGCGGTGATTGCCCGCCTGGAGAAATAAAATGACTGACGATCTGAAGAAAATATACCGAACGATCATGGATGACCACTTTCCGTCTGAAATGGAAATCAGCTTTTTCGATCAAGATCAAAGGCAGACGCTTTTATATGAAAAAGTTGTCTGGACGATTGATAATATTCGAAAGGGTTTAAGATATGGGGAAAACCCGGGTCAAGAAGCGGCCCTTTACCGGCTGATAAACGGCAACCTAATACTGGGGGCAACCCAAACCATACAGCCCGGTCAGTATCTGGCTTCAGACATCGAGCTTTTACAATCCGGTAAGCATCCCGGAAAAACCAACCTGACGGATACGGACAATGCCTTGAATATTCTTCGATATTTTTCGGATCAGCCAACGGTGGTGATTGTCAAACATAACAACCCTTGCGGGGTTGCCCGGGCGAATACACTGGAAAAGGCCTATATTAAAGCCTATATGGCCGATCGAGTGGCTGCCTTTGGGGGTTGCATCGCGGTGAACAAACCGGTCGACAAAGTCACAGCCGAAGCTATTTGTAGACAATATGCCGAAGTCATCGTTGCACCGGATTTTGAACACGGGGTGATGGATATTCTCACCCAAAAAAAGAACCTCAGGGTTATTCGAATCGATAATATCAACCGGCTTCAGACATTTGTGGGTAAAAGAAATGTGGAATTTAAAAGCTTGATAGACGGTGGAATTATTGTGCAGTGGTCTTTTATTCCCTCTACCCGGTCACAAAACGATCTGATGCTCGCAGAATGCGAATATAAGGGCAAAACATACCGGATCAACCGGGAACCGACTCAAGCGGAATATAATGATCTGCTCTTTGGGTGGCTGGTGGAGTCCGGGATTACGTCAAATTCCGTAATTTATGTAAAAAATCAGGTCACGGTCGGTATCGGTACGGGCGAACAAGACCGCGTCGGTGTAGCCGAAATTGCAAGGGATAAGGCGTACCGCAAGCTTGCGGACCGATATTGCTTTGAAATACATACGATACCCTATCACGAGCTGAAAGATCCGGAAAAGAAAAAGGCGATTGACGATCGGGTGGCACGCGCAAATGGGGGGCTAACCGGCGCGACCATGGTCAGCGACGCATTTTTTCCTTTCAGGGATGGTGTGGATGTTGGAATAAGGGAAGGCATTGCATCGGTGATTCAACCGGGCGGGTCGGAAAATGATTACCAGTCTGTCGAGGCCTGTAACGCAGCAAATGTCACGATGGTGTTTACCGGGCAAAGGAGTTTCAAACACTAGCATACACTACCCCAGAACCTTGCGAAACATGATTAACGCATATTCAATGTCTTCGGATGTTACCTGGTAATGGGTGACGGCTCTCAATTGACGCGGACCCGTGGCTAACAAGCGTACGCCATAGTTGCCGAGTTGTAACGCCAGTTCCTCCGCTGTCATGTCAGGGCGCCTAATTTCAAAAAACACAAGGTTGGTCTTCACAAAACCTGGATCAATTGCAATACCCTTCAATTCAACCAGACCTTCCGCAAGGGTTCGAGCGTTCAAATGATCATCCTTCAGGCGATCAACCATCTCTGTAAGCGCAACGATACCTGCTGCTGCGAGTATCCCGGCCTGCCGCATACCTCCCCCCAACACTTTACGAATTCTCCTGGCCTCAGAAATAAAATCCCGGGTACTACATACCACCGAACCCACCGGAGCAGCCAGCCCCTTACTCAGGCAAAACGAAACTGAATCCGCCTGAGTGACCAAGTCCCGTGCTTCGGTTTCAAGTGCGATCGCCGCATTGAAAAGCCGGGCGCCATCCACATGTATTTTCAGCCCGTTACTGCGAGCGATGTCTCCCACAGCTTGCATGTATGCAGCACTTAGAGGACTGCCGTAGCAGCGGTTGTGTGTATTCTCCAAAACAATCAATCGTGTTCGAGGAAAGTGAATGTTGTCTGGCCGCATGGCCGCTTCAATGTCTTGAATTGCCAGCGTCCCATTGGGCTGATTGAATATGGGCCTGATCACCCAGTATCATTTCGTCCCCACGGCCACAATGAGTCATCTGGCTGATGATATTGGCCATTGTACCACTGGCAACAAACAATGCCGCCTCCTTGCCCAGTCGCTCGGCGGCCATTTCCTCCAGACAATTTACCGTCGGATCCTCCCCAAACACGTCGTCTCCAACCTCAGCATCCGCCATAGCGCGGCGCATTCTTGACGTTGGTTTTGTGAGTGTGTCAGATCGCAAGTCAATTATCGGCATACTTTTTCCCCTGCAACTTTATTTAGTGTCCGTCCAGAAACGAGGATTTTTGTTCGAGACCAAGGCCTGCGAAAAATTTTACCGCAGGCATATAGTTGATATTCCGAGGATAAAATTTTGAGCATATCGCAGAGATCGGGCAAAAAGACCGTTTCTGGATGGGCACTATTTAGTGCCTGATGAGGTATTCATCGGGATCATATAACCCGCAATTCGTAACCCGGAACCGTACCATAACTGCCCCAGGGGCTAATTTCAAGCAATACATTACAGGCAACCCTAAATGTTCGGAAACCTTTGCAAAAAGTGCCGTTTTGCAAAGGTCTCGTTCGGTAGGGTCGAGTTCCCTGAACATATGAAAGACGGACTTTTTTGCAAGGGATAAAGGTTTGCTGAACCGTTTTTTTGTCCAATGCTTGACTATTGGATGGATAAAACGCTAAAATTTCGCAATCATTCAACGTACGATAAGTACGCCTCATGATTACAAAATTTGCACGCCTTAAATTTGAACTTTTTACAAAACCGTCTAAATCGGACTTTTTACGAGTTCATCAATCTTAAATCATTTTATTATTTCCAAACCCGGACGAGCCGGAACCCAAAAAGTAACTTCTCAATATGTTTCGGTAGGCCCGCTGCGCCATCCGGTCATTTTTTTCAAAGCGGGAAACTGTCTGAGGGCTTTAAGGAGGTTATCATGGCCAAACTGTTATGGAAACCATCTGAAGAAAGAATTAAACGTACGAACATGTATCGGTTTATGAAC
>JAFDFH010000235.1 GCA_019309945.1 Deltaproteobacteria bacterium | reverse complement strand
AACGCAGAAGTTGGACTTTTTACGAAACCGTCAGATATGTAAAAACCATAATAGACGATCACGACCTTATAATGAGCAAGGCAAGGAATATTACAAGGCTATAAGCGATCATTCACCAAGCCGAGGTCGATTCGATAGTTGAATTGAAGATAAATAACAGGCGTGCATAATTTAGATTAAGACGAGCTATTTTTCTTTGCACTCTTCACATTGTTCCCTGCCCCTTGGTTGGAAGCTATCTTTTTGCCAACCGGGATCGGGATATTTGTTTTTTGAACAATCTTCTTCCCAATGATATGTAACCATTGTTCCCTGCCCCTTGGTTGGAAGCTATCTTTATGCCAACCGGGATCGGGGTATTTGTTTTTTGAACAATCTTCTTCCCAATGATATGTAACGCCACTTGCATGATAATAATATGGTTTTGATGGACTAGACATAATAACCCCCTCTCAAGGCACGCCTGTTATATTCCAATTGGGGCGAAGCCCCTAAGTTCGTTTTCTCCATCAAAAGAAATTTCTGTTTAAATCTATCTTCTAGCACCCACAGAATAAAACGATATCTCTTCCTCAGATTCAAGTAGGAACCTCAATTTCTTGTAATAATCCTTTCGCACGGTACTGTTATGCCAGTTATCCCAGTCGTCTTTACTTTCCCAAGTGCTAATGATGATCATTTCATCCGAGTTATTCATGTCGACCATTGTCTGCCCGGAGATATATCCCGGCTGAACTGTCGCAAGCGCTCGAAGTTCGGCGTTATGATAGTGAGCATCATGGTGTAATTCTTTTCTGAAATGTCTCTTTATCAGTGCTTTGACAGCCATAACTCCCTCCCTTCTCAAACGTGTGGGTTATCAGATAAAGTCCTTCCTAACATCGCAAAAATCGAGGATGCAGAGTTTGATCCAAATACCTTCTGCGAGGGTCTGTGCGCTGGAGTTTTGCTTCAGTAGGAACTCACTATTTTTTTAATATTTTCATCTTTGACATATTATGTCCATAAGGCTAAGGATTCATTTATATAGGAAAATCTCCCAAAGATAGGAATTTATCCCAAATGATAGCTTTAAAACATTCAAATTCCGCTCTTTAATTTCCCTCACGGGTCTTAACACTTATGAGGATAAAGCCGAAGAAAGAGACCAAGATCACGTTTATAATTTAAATGCAGGATGTTTTGGTTTGAACAAGACGGACGGCCTGAACTTCTCCTGATAACTAAACCCAGCCGCCTCCACTTCATATCCGTATTTTTCCACCAGTTCCGTCAGCGGACCTGCGTCGAGGGCGTATGTGGGGCAGGCCTCCACGCATATCGTCTGTTGACCGTTTTCCAGCCGATCGAAACAAAAATCGCACTTTTCCATTTTACCTCCCTCGGCCGGATCGAACTGTGGAGTATCCCAGGGGCAGGCCTTAAGACAAGCCCCGTGGCATTCCTGGCGGCCGAGGCATTTGTCGCGGTCCACCAATACAATGCCGTCCGTTGCCCGTTTGGTGATGGCATCGGCCGGACAAACCGTTACACAGGGCGGGTTCTCACAATGGCAACAGGCCAGCGCCAGATAGGCCACAAAAAGTTGAGGGAATACACCTTTTTCGATGGGAATGATGCGCATCCTTTGAACCGCTCCGGCCTTGATATCGTGCCAGTCCTTGCAGGCCACCACGCAGGTATAACAGCCGGTGCATCGCGTCTGATCAAAATAAAGCCCCATCTGACTCATGATCGTTCTCCGTCTATTTTTGGGGCGCCAGTTCAATTTGAACAAGCGCACTGTTCATGTGGTGGGCCCCGCCCGGAGAATGTGCATCCTCGGTCAGGACATTGGCACAACCGCCGCGGTCCACACCGTTTTCGTCCGGGTCGTACCAGGCCCCCTGGCTGACGTTGACTACACCGGGCATAATCCGCTCTGTCACCTTGGCCGGGAGGCGAATCCGTCCCCGGTCGTTAAACACATCCACCAGGATGCCTTCCCGAATTCTGCGGATCTCGGCGTCCTTAGGGTTGATCCAGACCGCATGGGGTTCGACCTCACGAAGCCAGGCAACGTTGTACCAGGTGGAGTGGGCCCGGGTCTTATGATGGGTGGTCAACAGCTGCAGCGGATATTTCCTGGACAGGGGGGAATCGTACCCCTCCTCGTGGGTCAGGTACCTGGGAATCGAAGGTATCAGCGGATGTTCCATTTCAGCCAGATGATCGCATTCGATTTCGATCTTGCCCGACAGGGTGGAAAATGGATGGTTTTCCGGATCGTTGACCTGTTCCTTGAAAGAAATGACCGGTTGCTTCAGTTTGATCTTTAGCACACCGTTCTTCTGCAATTTTTCAAAGTCGTCGATGTCATTGCGTCTGGCGGCGATTCTTTTGAGAATTTGCTCCTCTTCCAGATCGGCCAACTTCGCCGGCAGTCCCAGCTTCTTGGACAACATCCGTACGATCTCCAGGTCCGACTTGGTGTCATACATCGAATCAACAGCCTTGTTCAAATAGATGTAATACGGCGAGCCCAGCCAGGGTGGTGCGATGTCGCTTCGCTCCATAAAAGTGTTCACCGGCAGTACGATGTCGCCAAATTTTGCTGTCGGAGTCATGAACTGCTCGTGAACGACTACAAACTCCAGGGCCTTGAAGGCTTCGACCCCTTTATTGGTATTGGAATGCTGATTGATGAAGTTGCTCGCCACGACATAAGCCATTTTCAGGTCGGTCGAATACCCTCCGGCCCGTCCGCGGAGCATAGCGTCAAAAACTTTGGCGCTGTGGATACGGGCCGAGGATGGATTGGTTCCGCCCCGGAGTTTATGCAGGCTGTAAGGCCGCGGTGGAGCCCCCTGTTCCACAGGATTTTTAGATCCATGACTGCCGGAAGCGGTCTCCCGGCTGGAATAGGCCCGCATAAAACCGGAAGCATACCCTCCGGGGATGCCGATATTACCGGTTAGCGTGCAAAGCACATTGGCTGCACGGCAGTACTGTTCGCCCAAGGCTGCCCGTGCCGGCCCCCATCCGGCAATCAAGGCGGCCGGTTTGATCGTTGCATACTCTCGTCCTAAAGTGGCGATCGTCTCAGCCGGCACGGTGGTGATCGACTCGGCCCACTGGGGCGTCTTGGGTACGCCGTCCTCATGGCCCAAGACGTACGCCTTGTATCTTTCAAAGCCGACCGTGTAACGATCGATGAAAGCCTGATCCTGTAAGCCTTCACTGACGATAACGTGGGCCATTGCGATGAGCATGGCCGCGTCACTCCCGGGTCGGATGGGAATCCATTGGTGTGCATACGTGGCCACGGTGTCAGTATAGCGCGGGTCCACGGCCACCATCCTCGTCCCCTGCTCTTTCACTCGGGCCAGGGTGAAGTTGGTCTCCGGGTCCCAAATGGTGTTGGCCGGGTTCCAACCCCACATGATGACCAGGCGGGAATTGAGCAAATCGTCCCGTGAATTTCCCGTTCCAATGGTCCCGTAAGTAGCCATGGAAGCAAACAGGGGTCCTTCGTACGAAGACACCCCCCAGATGCGGGTGAAACCACCGAAGGCCTGCAACATGGCCCCCACCGGAATGGGACCGTGAAGCATGCCCTGGTTTCCGGAGCCCATCGCAAAAAAGATGGCCGAATTACCGTAAGCCTCCTTTATCTGCTTCAAGCGATAGGCGACTTCATCCAGCGCTTCGTCCCAGGTAACTCGTTCAAACTTGCCTTCGCCCCTCTCGCCCACTCGGCGTAAAGGGTACTTGAGCCGATCCGGATGATATATTCGTTGCCGGTAGGCACGGCCGCGCAGACAAGCACGGATCTGAGGTGCTTCGCCGTTATCGGTCTCGAATCTGACGATCTTGCCCCCTTTGACATGGGCTCTCAATACACATCGACCACCGCAGTCATGGCAGCAGCCCGTGGGTACGATGGTCACGTCGTCGTCTGGGTACCGTTTTTCCTTACTCATGGACAGCCTCTTAGCTTTCTACGATTATCTGCGCTTTTCGAAATTATCAGGAATGAGACCTGCCTGCCTTCCTTTTATTATCATTGAATCGTTTTTGCATCAATGGTCGTGTTTTTTTCTGATTTTCCTAATCCAAAATTTTAACGTTCAATCCTATGGAAGTAACCATAATTGGATTTTTTTATACAACTTAGGGACATTACCGTTCAAGAGTGACCGCTTCCACCAGTACCCTTGCCGTTCCTTTTTTATAAAAGCCCAGTTTTTTGGCAGCGCCGGCACTCAGATCGATGATCCGGCCTTTGACAAACGGCCCTCGATCATTGACCCGTACGATGATTTGGCTGTTGTTTTCCAGGTTCTTAATCCGCACGAAAGTCGGAAGGGGTAAGTATTTGTGAGCCGCATTCAGGCCGTTGGGATCAAATGCTTCACCGTTGGCCGTCATATGCCCGCCCTTTTGCCGATAGGTTTCATACCCGTACCAAGATGCAATCCCTTTCTGACGATAGGTTTTTGCCTTTTCAACACTCATAGGCACATAGCGCTTGCCATTGACAACGTATGGCGACGTCTTGACACGCCCCTGCCGAATCGCATCCTTTGGCGGCAAATCATCGATGGATTCGAGATCCGCTCGTGTCAGGGGCCATGTCAACGGAGCCTTGACCACCTTGAAGGTGAACTTGCCGATTGTATACACCGTTTTCCCGGCGAATTTTGTCACTTTATAAGCTGCTTTTACCGTTCCCTTCGTTACTTTGTAAGTGATTTTCACGACGCTGCAAGAGTGGCAACAAAAACATGCAACGACAAACATGCTTACGAAAAAACAATGTGATATTTTTCGTTTCTTCCCCATCATGTTAATATAAAATATTAAGTGACTTGGAATCAATAAAAGAAGCACTCTTTGCGATATATTCTCACGGAGAAAAAGCGGATAGCATTAATTTAGCACTTCAATTGCAAACAACATATCGTATACTTGAACATCTGGATGCCTGAAAAATTAATGAATT
>JAFDFH010000234.1 GCA_019309945.1 Deltaproteobacteria bacterium | reverse complement strand
CCTTCCGAAGTCCTTACGTTTCAAACCCTCGAGGAAGCTTACGGCTGTGTACTGTTGGTGGATGAAAGCCCTATGGGTAAATTCCCGAGGGTTACGCTGGTGCCTGAAAAGCTGAAGTCAGTCAATTCCTGATCTTTTGCCGGTCTTTTCCAGCCTCTCAGGAGAAAAATATTTATTTTCCCTCTGCAAACTTTGTGTTTCTTTCCATCCCGACTTGACACGACTACATCCAGGGATTAACTTGCAGCCACAGGCAATCATTGAACCTTGTAGTTGCGAGACCATTGAAAAATGCTTTTTTGTTCGAGTTCAAGGAAGGCGAAAATTTCAACCACAAGGAATATATTGAATATTTCGAGGATTTAAATTTGAGTCTGACTTAGAGATTGGGCAAAATGGGACGTTTTGAAACCGGCTCTGATATATTATTTGTGCGACTATGGGGTTTATTGGCGAAAGACGAACACAGACAAAACAGGAGGATCGATGATGAAAACTTTTCGTTTTTTTAGTGTATTAGGGTTGATGGTATTGCTTTTAAATTTTTCAGGCTTGACATACGCTGACAGCTACTCAAATACGATTGAAGTTTTTAAAAAGTCCCCAGTGGCACAACCGTTTTTTAAAAATGCCTATGGTTATGCAGTTTTTCCGACTATTGGAAAAGGTGGCATTGGGATCGGGGGCGCCTACGGCAAAGGTCAAGTATATCAAGGCGCCAAGGTCACAGGAATGTCCAAACTATTTAAAGCGACCATCGGTTTTCAGCTCGGCGGCCAGTCCTTTAGCGAGATTATTTTTTTTAAGGACAAACGCGCTTACGATGACTTCACCAGCGGCAACTTCGAGTTTGATGCCGCCGCATCCGCCGTTGCGATTACTGCCAGTGCAGAGGCGAAAACAGGTACCGAGGGCACAAAGGCTAGTGCCGGTGCCGGAGGGCCGGGTGTCCATACCAAGGCGAAGTATAAAAAAGGGATGGCTGTATTCGTGCATATAAAAGGGGGTTTAATGTATGAAGCAGCAATTGGCGGTCAAAAGTTTAGCTTTCAAGCCATGTAGGTAGTGCCTGAACGAAAACTAGATCGTTTTTCCAAGTTCAGACTTTTTTAAATAGCTGAGTAGAAAAATGGTTGGGTGAAAAAATATGCGCATATAAGTCAATATGTTATAACTCTTAAAAGTAACTTCTCAAAAAATTATGGTGTAACTACTCACGTAGTCAGGCTGAAGCTGTTTAGACTGAAGGCTGAAGGGGTTAGAAAAGCACGATTGCCGTACTTTGGCGGAAATATCTGATTCTTGCCTCAAACATGACTTTAAAATGCGCTTTTCCCTAACAGTCTTCAGCCTTCAGCCTGTCCACCTGAGTAGTTACCTTATGGTTAAGCGGAGTCATCCGGTAATTTTTTTCAAAGCGGGTCACTGTTAGGCGCCCTTAACGACAAGTTTTGGCCGTATTGAAAAAAATTGCCGGGTGGCGCAACGGGCCTACCGGAACATATTGAGAAGTTACAAATTTACCGGAAAACCAAACGATGAAGATAAACAATCCAAAGATGAAACCGGTTACAGCTATCGATGGCTAAAGTTTAATTTCCAGAGTTCGCCGCCTTGACTGAGAATCACATCGTCCCTGTTAATCTTAAAGACCAGAAAACCACTTACCCGATCGCCCTCTTTTACGATACTATTGTTGATTACAGCGATCCGTCGTTCGGCACCCGGCGCCCAGGAGATGGCTTGCAAATTTATCTCCAATCCCTCGATCACTTTTAGTGACAAAATCTCCGGATTTTCGACAGGCGACGGTGGTTCTTTTTCTTTTGCCGGCACTATATTCCTGACGATAGCTTCGTCACCCGGAGAAACGACGACTTTTTCAGTTCCAATCATATCAGGTTTTCCCGTGCCCAGCTCCGGTGTATTGGGAATGGGTTTTAGAGCTTTTTTATTTTTCCCGACCTCTCGCAAATTATTATTAGCGGTTGCATTTTCTTCTTCAAACCTGCTTCCGAGGGAACCATGCGGCTTTATATTTGGCCCGTCTGGATCGGCTTTACCTGTCTTCCGTACGAGCATCGTCTTCTCCGGCAATTTCGGTTTTTGAGGCTCCCTTGTACGAATAAATTTTTCGGCAAGTCGTCCTTGATGGTGAGGCTTTTTCACAACCGATCCTTGATTAAAGGAACTGACCGCCTCTTTTGCCTGGCTGTTGTTCGTGGTCTTAGCAGGTAATTTTTCAGGAACAAACTGCGGCGCTTGAAGATCTTTGGCGGTGATCGTTGGAATCAGTTGTTGTGACACTCTGGGAGTTTTTGGCGTTCCATGTTTGAACAGTTTCGATGAAAAAACAACACCGGCACTTCCAGCAAAAATGATTAGAAGGCCAAGCAGCGCAATCCTCCAGCCTGAAGTCCATACCTTTTTCGGACCTTCAGCATAAGCCTCTCCGGGATCAGCCCCTGTCAGCCAGGACTTTTCCCTATCCACCTTTCCGGATTCGGATTCGAGTTTTTGCAGTGCTTTTAAAATAGAGCTCAATTATTTCACCCTTTAATACGGGAATGTGAGTAACTTTTCAGTAACTACCGGAGCTCACTGGTGATAAAATATAAAAGGTCTGACTGTTTGAGCGTGTTAGTGAACCTTAAGAAAAAACAGCATATAAGACAACTAATGTTTCAAACATATGATTTTGCATTTAAATAGCCGGTATTAAAAAATCGGCCTCTGTTTTTTCTTTAGGCTCACTTGCATGCGAGTTTCAGACATTTTATATTTTATTATCAGTGGGCGCGTCTTTTATCATCTGGTTCCACCGAACTTATTGAGAAGTTACAAATGTGTTTTGTCGATTTTGCGGCCTGCTGCGGGCCGCAGGTGGGGAATCCCGAGGCCTTCATTTTCATTGTAAAGGGCAATCTTGGTCATCGACCCGACGATGCCGTCAACCGGCAGGCCGTTTCGCAGTTGAACATCCCTCACGGCCGTCCGCGTTGCCGTGTCGTACATCGGAGTTGCATCTATTTCCTTGTAGCCGATATCTCTGAGCATAAGCTTTAATGTGATCAGGGATTCGTCGGGCGGATCTCCGGGAATTTCGGCGTTAATGGAAAAAAAGTTTTTCCAGGGAATATATGCATCTCCTGTCCAGTACTCCATAATGTCATCCCGGGTGGCCCGCAACGCACCATTCGGTCCATCTCCAACCCCGGTGAAATAAAAATATTCGTTTTCAATCCGGCTCAGTAACAAAAACGCCGGAAGGTCCTCCCCGGAGGTTCGGAACTTCAAAATCGCCGGAAGGTTTAATTTTTCGACAAGGTCCAGATCCTTTCCAATATGGTACAGCATGAATCCATTTTGCTTTGCCCCCACACGGAAAAACGCTAAGTCATCCGCCGGTGTCTCTAAAAAATCGGCTGTTTCCACATCCGGATGCCAGAGATTCATCGCCACCTTAAATGCATCCGATCGCGATTGAGTAAAAGACGTGTTTCTCAAAATGTCACGCCACATGGATCCGTCATCCTCACCCCGATCGGCGATTGCCTCAACATTTTCAGGGGATTCAGGGAGATTTAATGGATTAGCAGTCACCGGTTTTAAAACGGTCTGAGCCCCTTCGGAAATTTTTACCCGCACCGTTTCCCTGTTGGATATGTTCCCGCCCAGGTGACTGCGAATCAAAGCCGCTGTAATGAATACGGTGGTCAACAGCAGTAATAATGCGGCAAGGCTTGCCGCCTTGCGCATTTTGCTTCCCAGTGCAGGCCCGCCGAAACCCGTTCTTCCCTTGAGCTCTCTTATCGCCAGCCTCGCGATTCTTCCGCTCATTGTCTTCTGGTCGCGACTGTATGCGGTCAAAAGCGTTCGATCACAGGCAACGTTGATCAGCCTCGGGATCCCTTTCGAATATCCATAGACAGTGTGAATTGCGTCCGCTTTGAAATCGATCTTGCGGCCGCCGGCAGCGACTTCCAAGCGGTGTTTCACATATGCGGATGTTTCATCTGACGTCAGTGGTGCAAGTTTAAAGCTCAGTGTGATGCGCTGCTTTAGCTGCCGGAGCTCGTGGGAATCCAGGATTTTACGAAGCTCCGGTTGTCCCACCAGGATGATCTGAATTAGCTTACTTCTTGTGGTTTCGAGGTTTGAAAGAAGTCTTACCTGTTCTAAGGTTTCCCGTGTCAGATTCTGGGCCTCATCGATCAGCAGAATGACATCCTTGCCATCGGCTTTTTTTTTCATGAGAAATCGGTTCAGCACCCGGATGAGACCCATGACATTGTCCGGTTCTGAGTCAATCTCAAATTCTTCGTTGATCGCCTTGATTAACTGGACGGCGTCTGGAATGGGATTAAAGATGTATGCGGCTTCGGTGTCTTCGTCGAGATTGTCAAGAAAAGCCCTGCACAGGGTTGTTTTCCCGGTACCGACCTCGCCTGTGATCGCTACAAAGCCCTCCCCCTGGCCGACGGCATACACAAGGTGGGCCATCGCCTCCCGATGGCTCCTGCTCAAAAACAGATACTCCGGGTTCGGGACGAGCTTGAAGGGTCTTTCTTTGAAACCGAAAAAGTGCTTATACATTGCTGACAATCACCTTTGTCATTGTAACTACTCAGGTGGATAGGCTGAAGGCTGAAGACTGTTAGGAAAAAGCGCATTTTAAAGCCATGTTTGATGCAAGAATCAGATATTTCCGCCAAAGTACTTCAATCGTGCTTTCCCGACCCCTTCAGCCTTCAGTCTAAACAGCTTCGGCCTGACTACGTGAGTAGTTACGTCAAATTTTTCTACCACCCGGTTTATACCGGCTTGCGGGGTTTCGCGCGAGCCGCTGAATCCTTTACCCTCCAAATCCTTATCATCCTGTCAACTTTTGTGAAGATGATCCTTTTTATATAACTTTATTGTTAAACGAATTCAATACCCAACGATTAAATCTTCCAGATACTTACATAATATTACAACTGAAACTGTAACTACTCAGGTGGATAGGCTGAAGGCTGAAGACTGTTAGGAAAAAGCGCATTTTAAAGCCATGTCTGATGCAAGAATCAGATATTTCCGGCAAAGTACGGCAATCGTGCTTTTCTGACCCCTTCAGCCTTCAGTCTAAACAGCTTCAGCCTGACTACGTGAGTAGTTATCTGAAACTCAATTAAAAGCAGGTCAAAAAGAAACAAAGAGAAAATGGTAGGGTTATCAACTCCTCTTAGATCCCGTGTGCGGGGCACTGTTAGGCGCCATTAACTGAAAGTTTTGGCCGTATTGAAAAAAAAATACCGACTGGCGCAGCGGGCCTACCAGAACATATTGAGAAGTTACCTTTTTGGGGATCCAACCCATTGACTTCACTATTATATTTGTTAAATTATATTTAATTTCAGAATGTTACGACGTACAAACGAATTTATCCAGTGCTATTTCATAATTGTTCTTGACTTTTATTTTAGGTTTCATTAGATGATCAGAATCGGTTCAGGTGCTCATTTTGAGCTTAATAGGGAACTCCCTTAACATGGGGACGGGCCCGCCGCTGTAATCGGGGACGAACACCGCAAAATGCCACTGTCTAAATTTGGTGGAATAGAAAATTTAAAAAAATCGTCAAATCGTTGGAAAATGAGGCTAAATTTATTGCCTGATTGACCGTTTCAGCATTCAACGATTTAACGAGTTCACCAAAGATGGGAAGGCGCGGTTAGTAGGATGATCCGAGAGTCAGAAGACCTGCCTGGACGCCGGGTGTTATCTTCGCGGAAAGAAGTGCGCCCTAAGATCTATGGATAAAAAAGGGAAATCCCCGGATCGAATTTAAATTTCGGTCCGGGTTTTTTTTGTCTCGGGCCCTGAATGTCACACCTATTTTGGGAAGGAGGGCAAGCGTGGTGAAAAAATTGATGGTGTTAGGTATGATTATGTTGGTTGGGGGCATACCGGTATTCGGCTGGGCGCAAGAGGGCGCCAAACCGGAACCAGCCGTCTCGCCATTGGATGAGATTATCGTCACGGCCAGTCGAACCGAAGAACAAAAAAGAGATATTGCGTATAACGCAACCCTCATCGATGAAGATGAAATTAGAATGTCCGGGGCCACAGATCTCGGTGGTCTCCTGGCCGAGCTCGGGATCGGATACATCGGAAAATATCCCGGCGCTTTAACAACGGTCGGCATACGGGGGTTCAGAACCGATTCCCATGGAAATGATTTGCGTGGAATGGTTTTAGTCTTATTGAATGGCCGACGGGCAGGTACCGGCAATATCGCTAAAATAATGACCAAAAATATTGAACGCATCGAAATTGTCAGAGGCCCGGCCGCCGCTCAGTATGGTGCTGCTGCCATCGGTGGTGTGATCAATGTCATCACCAAACAAGGCAACGAAAAACCGGAGGCTTTTGCCGAGGGCGTACTGGGAAGCTGGGGCCATACGGAGTATTCTTTCGGATTGTCAGGGAAATACAAAAAATTTGATTTTTCCGGCAGTTTTACGGAATTAGACCAGGATGATTATCAAACTGCCGCGGGTGATATTTATTATAATACCGGGTTTAAAGATCAAAAAAATATCAGCTTAAATGCAGGGGTTGAATTTTTACCCCAAAACCGGATTGGCGTTATTTATAATTATTTTGACAGTCCAAAGGTGGGGCATCCCAGTTACCTGAGCCAAAACAATTTGGATAATTTCAAAGAGACAAGCCTTAAATCCATCGATCTTATCTATACCGGGGCCACACCCGACGGGCCGTTTTCCTGGATGGCACGCTACTTTGACGGTAAAGACAAAGACAAGTGGGTCGATCCGACCGCAAGTAACCCGGACGGTTGGGATGACGGTATCGCCTATGATAGCAACTCTGACCAACATGGTGCTCAAGCTCAGTTGACATGGGATTTCGACAATTCCCAGCTCGTCGGCGGTCTGGACTGGGTCCACTATGAAACATTCCAAAGTACCAACCCGAAAACTTCCACATACAATAATCCTGCGCTTTACCTTTTGGGAACATTTCGTCTTTTTGAAGAGCGATTTATTCTTTCCCCCGGTATTCGCTATGACACCTATGACTTTGAAGTGATTGATCCTGCCGGAAACAAGGAGTCCAACGACAGTTGGAGCCCAAAATTAGGCCTGGTATATCTGGTAATGGAAAATCTGAAGTTGAGAGCAAATTATGGACATGGTTTTAAAGTTCCGGATGCGCGCGAGCTGTCTGCCAATTATACCACCTGGGGAACAACATATCAGGGCAACCCAGACTTAAATCCGGAAAGCAGTGACACCTATGAGGGCGGCATTGATTTCTTTTATAAAGCCCTCGACCTGTCTGCAACTTATTTTCATACCAATTTCACCGACAAGATTCAGCAGGTCACCCTAAGCCCCGGCGTCGAATCCTGGGAAAATAAAGGCGATGCCACCATCGCAGGCTTCGAGGGGAATTTATCCATTGATTTCGGGTCCTGGTTCAACTGGGCCTTTGAACTCCGGCCTTATTTCAACTTTGTTTATCTTACGCAATATAAGAACAAGCAAGACGATAAAGATCTGCAGTATATTCCGGATGTAACCGCCGCTTATGGTATCGTCGTTTCCGACCGTGATAGCTGGTTTGCCCGGTTAAACGTTGCCTATCAGGGCAACCAATGGATCGATGACTATGAAAACTGGGTATGGCCGGCGGCGGTACAAGAAATTGAATTCGGGGGATTCAATGTTGCGGATTTCATGATTTCAAAAAAACTTGTCGAATTTCCCGGATACGGAAGTTTTACCGTAAGAGGTGAAGTCATGAACCTCTTTGATGAGGAATATGCCTATGTTAAAGGATTTCCGATGCCGGGCAGAAGTTATTTTATCGGTTTGAGTTATAATTACTAAATAGTGCCTGAACGAAAACTGCTATTTTTCGTTCGGGCACTAAATAATGGCAGGTAATGATCTTCTTTTAACCTTTTTTCTTTATCAAACGCCTGATGAATTCGTTAAAAATTGAATTCATCAGGTGTTTTGTCTTTTGTCTTTTGTTTGAAGATATGATGTAACCGTTCACGGCCTGAAACTCGAAATTGAAAAGTAGAAATTGGGGAGAGATGGAACGGTTACTCAAAAACTTATGGAGCGGAGTCATCCGGTAATTTTTTTCAAAGCGGACAACTGTTTGAAGCCGTTTAGGGCGGCTTACAGTGCCCCGAACAGAATAAATTGTTGATTGTAGCCTGTTTGTGCTAAGCGACGCACTCATCTTAGATCCCGTGCGCGGGGCACTGTTAGGCGCCCTTAACGGCAAGTTTTGGCCGTATTGAAAAAAATTAGCGGATGGCGCAGCGGGCCTACCGGAACATATTGAGAAGTTACGACAAACCCCAAATACAAAACACGCTTGTAGAAAGGTTTCATTTCAGACTTTTTTACAAGACGATCAACCTTACCTAAAGAAAGCGCATACAATGAAACCTGCAATATGTTTTCCCCCAAAAAAATACGTTCTGTTATCTGTAATTATTGTAGTTATTTTCTGGACGGTTTCACCGGTATTTTCCTATCCAATAAAGTTTAGCGACGACCGGGGGAATCCCATTACCATTGGAAAGCGGCCATCCCGAGTGGTATCCCTGGTTCCATCGGTTACCGAAATCCTGTTCAAAATCGGGGCGGGCGATACTGTAACAGGGATTACCTACCACAATACCTATCCACCGGAAACCGTTAAAAAAGAAATCGTCGGCGGTTTTTTTTCACCCTCTTTGGAACGGATCGAATCGATGGACCCGG
>JAFDFH010000233.1 GCA_019309945.1 Deltaproteobacteria bacterium | reverse complement strand
CGGGGGCATTCCTCTACACATTGCGGTGAACCCTCGCATAGATTACACTTGTTCATATATTCTTTTAACGGGTGAACATCGGGGATGCCAAAAGGACAGGCATAAAAGCATGTGCGGCATCCAATGCAAAGGGCTTCGTCAACAATCTTGGCACCGGTTTCTTGATCCACGCTTATCGCCTTGCGGGGACAGGCTTCGGCGCACAAGGGGTCTTCACACTGCTGGCATGTATAGGGTAAAAATTTTCCAATTTCTTTTAACCAGATTGGTTGAATCCGGGAAAAGATAAGGTTGAATTCATCATCATGCTCAAATGAACATGCCAGTGCACATGTTCTGCAACCGATGCACTTTTCCGGATCCACCAGAATAAATGTTTTCATAGGATAATCTCCAGTATCGTCAATCCGTCTTCTAAAAAGATCTTTTTTATTTAGTCCGTAAATACGTTTTAAACCATTCCGCACTCAACCGGATCGCTTTTTTTCGATTTTGCTCATCGGTAAAGCGATGGTCGCCTCCGGAAAATAGCTCAAGTTGCTTGGGCTCAGAAAGTCCTTCATAGTTTTGCTCTGCATGCCAAACCGGAACGAGTTCATCATTCTTCCCATGCAAGACCAGGCAATATTTTATTTTGCCAAGTACGTCAATAAGGTTGTACTTGTTTAAATCTTCATAGAAACCGTCTTTTAAAAGAGGATATCCATTTTTCCTAAAATCCTTTTTGGCCCTGCGCAGGAAAAATGGCGTCGCCCAGACGGCGAGGGCCTTAAAAAAAGTTTCCCGCGCGGCAGCAAAAAGTGAAATGAATCCTCCCATACTGCTCCCTAAAAGTCCTGGTGTCCCGTCAATACCGGGATGCTGATTTGCAAAAGTAACAATCGATTCCAGATCCTTCAGGCGACCACTGACGGTCGTGTCTTCAATCTTACCCTCGCTTTCCCCGCATCCGCAGTGATCATAGCGTATCGCCACAAACCCTTCTACGGCAAGAGATTCTGCAATCGCAATAAATTTGGGACTGTCTTTACTACTAAAAAGACCGTGGGAGCAAATGACGCCGGGCGAAGGCGTGCGTTCAGGGAAATGAACCACCCCGTGAATCTTTTTTCCCTCACTTACCGACGTAAAAGATTCGATCTGCATAAATTATAACTGAAGCTTTTGCAAAAAAACAAGTTCATCAATATTTGATGAATTCGTAAAAAGTAACGCTAATGGCTAAGTAAAAAGGCCCATATACAAGGCGTAGTGTTTTTTCAGGAGCGGAGGCTATACATATGGTATGCCGAGCGTCTGAAAAGACACTATAACGCCGTAGATGGGACTTTTTACGACGCCATCAATATTTACAGCCCGGTAACTTACAGGTCGCCTTTTCAACCACTTCGACTAATACATTACCCGTATCTTTTGGATGCAGGAACAGCACTTTCTCAAAACAGGCCGTACACTGGGGAGCGCCGGTCACCGAGCGGATATTTTTCTTTTTCATTTCTTCGAAAACTGCATCGAGATCTTCCACTTGATAGCATATGTGATGTATACCACCGCCGCGCTTTAAAAATTTACCCAATCCATCTTCAGGATTGGTCGGCTCCACCAGTTCGATATACGTATTTTTGACCGGCATAAAGGCAACTTTAGCGGAAAAAGCATCCACATCAAAAACATCCACCACCTCTAACCCAAAAACATCCTCATAGGACTTCTTGGCTTTCTCGATGTCATCCACAACAATACCAATATGATGAACTTCCCAATCTTTCCAATCCATCGTTTTACCTCCTATTTGTAAGTGAGACCTTTGGGAAATGTCCCTTGGTCCGCTTTTAGCGCCTGTCCTTGCGTGCAAGTAGCATATTTTTCAGGGGGCCGACGCAAACAAAATTATAACTGTTCCGATGATTGGCACCCAAGCACAAAAATTAGAAAACACGAAAAATTCATTTTTCTTTCGTGCTTTCGCTCAATCAGCGAAATACTTTTGACCACACAGAACTGAACACCCCTCGTCTGCAAGGCGAGGGGTTCCCGCCATCCCCGCGCGGGACACAAATTAAACCTATCAAACGACCCCAACCATCAAAACCAATTGAACCAATCAAACCAACTCAACACTCTAAATAGTGTCCGAACTAAAACTATATAGTTTTTCCAAGTTCAAGGAAGGCGAAGATTTTAACCGCAGGAATACATTGAGTATTTTGAGGATTAGAATCTGAGCCTGACGCCGAAATTGGGAAAAATAGCAGTTTTCGTTCAGGCACTAAATAAGGAATGACAACAAGATGATCTTACAACTTTCTTTTCCGATCAACTTGAATCTGTACCCAAAAGCGTTGATCCATCCGCTACGAAATCCAAAACCCAAGCTTGTTTCTATTCCGCCGGTTGGGATTCAGGCTCATCTGATTTGAACTTGTGTCGGTCGGCATTTAGAATTCGATCTTTGAATCCTTGTTCGGCATCATCCGTCGAATCAGCCCCCGCTACGCCAAAACCCAAGATGGTTTTTAGTTTATCTAAAAATTCGCCCATGACGTCCTCCTTTTTTGAAAATTACATTGGGTTAACGATATCTGTAACCATTCACGGAACGTTGAAATTAGAAATTAGAAATTAGAAATTTGGCCTTCATACTTTTGTACTGTTGATGAACGCATTCAATTGGGGTCCGAGTTTTTCAACTATTGCTTTGTATTCTGTCGCCTTTGACTCAGGTAAAACTTTTCTTCTGATGAATTCTCGCAACCATGATTTGCTTTCTTCAAGTGAACCTCCTGAATATAGATAAAACTTTTTCCTGTCAGCGGGAGTATGCCGACCATACCCTTCGACTAAATTTGCAGCGATACTGTCGGATGATCGTATTATCTAATAGCCCCGGTGTTCTGAACCTTTTTGTTCCACTTATCAAAGTCGTGCCAGATCATATCTGCTAACGCTTCTGCCAGTTTGCCGACATCCAACTCGTAAACTCGTTTCATCTCTCTCCAATTTCGACTTTCAAATTTCGAGTTTCAAACCGTGAACGGTTACCGATATCTTATATCTCCAAATAATTCCTAACCGAATTGCCAGGGTTATACACCTCTACAAATATCAAAAATATTTTTTGTATCTGTCTGTCATCAAAAAAGAAGACCCCGTCCTATCGTGATTCCTCCATCAGGACTTTTGATTCTTGACGATTCTCCTTGAGCTTGTCTGTGCAGACTGCCATGGAACGAAAAATCTGCATCTGCATGGCCCGGTCCGGTTGGTGAAAACAGGCCTGTTTATAATTTTCAATCGCCTCGTCCCATCGCTGCAGGAGCTTCAGGCAATCCGCGGTCTCCAGAGTTCCGTGAAGCACGGATTCGGGATACTTATTCATGGAAAGACTGAACATGTCCATGGCCTCTTTTAAACGGCCCATAAATTTTAAGCGTCGTCCCAAAAAATAGGGTACGTTCAACCCGCGCACGGACATTTCATATAGCTCTGACCCGACCATCATCACAAATACGGCGGGAATTTTTAAAACCGGATGGCTGATGTTGATCACCAATGGCTCAAACCCGTTCCGTTGCAGTGCGGCCGTACAATTCTTAATCTCTTCCAACAGATCATCCGATGAAACATCCGGAAGCGTCTGGATGGAAACCGGTTCACTTTCGTCGAACAAATATTCGCATTCCCGCCAGTGCCGGAATTTGGGAAGAATCCCACCTTCGTAGTAATCTTGCCTGAAATAGTCCACCGCCATTTGCTGAATTTCGGTCAGCACCCGGATGAGGGCCTTCTCCGGATGGGTCGCGGTTCCCGCGCAATATACGATCTCACTGTTGGGATATGTGGATGGATCAAACGCAATCCCGCCAATCGTAGGGATTCCGGTGTCCAAACTGAAATCTTTACATATCAGTTCGATTCTGTTCCGGAAGAATTTTCCGAGGAGGTCTTTTGCCACCGGATCGCGAACCGTGTGGAGGTCTATGGTCGGTATCGGTTTCCGGGCCACATTCACCCGCGCGCACACATGCCGCTCCACTACTTCACAGAGTCCCTGAAGAACGGTCTCCTCCACGGTATTGCCGGCGCTAAGCCCGTTCGTACCCTGGATATCCGCAAACCATTCATAGGGAATCAGGAAATCTCGCTGTTGAGCCAGGTTGTAGGCCGGGACCCAGGAAAAGGGGAGTGCAGCAAATGCTTCCTTGTGCTCCTCCGAAACTCGCGCATACCGGTCCGGAACCTGGAAATAATGTTCAAAAGGAAGCGTTTGGCCTTCGACATCGTGAACGGTCCCTCCCCGGCAACTTTCCGGCCGGGGAAAATTCGCGTGACTGAATCGCTCCACCATTTCCATCAGGGCGCTGGCCTCGCTTTGTTCAGATGTAGGACCTTTACCCATGGTTTTGGGGGTGGGAATATTACTGTTCTTACCGGCGCGACAGACATATACCGGAATGTCCAGACGTCCGCTGTCGATTCGAATAATGTCGCGAACGATTTGCATCTGCGTCCGCTTCAGCGTGTCTTTTACGTTTTGAATGGTATCAGCAGGCGCAATGACCTTGTCAAGACCGACGGTATGTCTCTTGACCTGCCGGGTCAGGCTAATATTGGATTTTAGTATATCTCTGATCGGTTGCACCATTCAACCCCATTCCCTTAAGTGCTTTGCTGGATTGCACCCCACTTTACAAGTGCCCCGGCCGCGGCGATCCACAGGTGGGCCGAATCAAACACAGG
>JAFDFH010000232.1 GCA_019309945.1 Deltaproteobacteria bacterium | reverse complement strand
GAAAAGGGGCATGACGAATTCTTTGTTGGCCGTCTTCTTATATAACAGGAATGTTAAAATTCCTTTTATCCCGGCAATGATATATTATTTCGGTCTTAAATTCACGATCATTCTATCTGTGTATATTATAATATTTTCCATCATGAATGGTAAGATTATGGAGGCATTAACGAAGGAAACGGAGTGAATTTAACTTGTTATCCTTTTTTCCGTTCAAATTCCTTCATAAAATCGGTAAGGGCCCCAACAGCTTCCAAGGTCGTGGCGTTGTAGATAGATGCCCGGCATCCCCCTACAGAGCGATGCCCTTTAAGACCGCCAAGGTCATTGTCGAGTGCTTCTTGAATAAATGCTTCTTCAAGTTCTTCGTTTGGAAGCCGAAAAGTTACATTCATCATTGAACGGCTTTCAAGCTCTGCGGTACCCCTGTAAAAATCACTGGAATCGATGACTCCATACAGAAGTTGAGCCTTTTCCCGGTTTATTTTTTCCATGTTTTCAAGTCCGCCGATCGTATCTTCCAGCCATTTCATGACCAGCTGCAGTGTGTATATGGCAAAACACGGCGGGGTGTTATACATCGAGTTCTTGGAAACAAAGGTTGTATATTTCAGCATCGATGGCACCGTGTCAGGCGCCAATTTTAACATGTCATCCCGGATGATGACCATGCACACCCCCGCGGGACCGATATTTTTTTGAGCCCCGGCATAAATAAGACCGAATTTTTCAACATTCAAAGGTTGACTCATGATGTCCGATGACATGTCTGCAATAAGCGGCACACCTTGTGTGTCCGGAAAGGACGCCCACTGTGTTCCTTTGATGGTATTGTTCGATGTAATGTGGATATATGTTGCATCGTTACTGAATTTTATGTCCTTGGGGATATAAGAAAAATCTTTGTCTTCGGAAGATGCGACAATCTTAACCTGTTTGCCCAGTAATTGGGCCTCTTTTAAAGCCTTTGTGGACCATGTGCCGGTATTGACATAGTCAGCCGAGTGGTCACCGTGCAGGAAATTCATTGGAATCATGCAAAATTGTGTACTGGCACCGCCCTGAAGGAAGAGGACATGAAATTTATCACTCAGTTTTAAAAGCCGCTTGGTTCGATCGACGGCATCATTTATGGCCCCGTCAAACCATTTGGACCTGTGGCTTATTTCGGTGATTGACATGCCGGAACCTGCGAAATTTAAAAAAGAGTCCCTGATTTCCTCGAGCACGGCAAGGGGAAGTGCGGCCGGCCCTGCATTGAAATTGTGAATTCTATTTGCGTTCATATGCTTTCCTCCCAGATTTCGATTTTAGGCACGGATTTAATTTTTAAAAGCCCTCCATTATGCAAATTGTTATGAATATGTCAAACGGTATTTTGAATTGTCACTTATTAAATACAAGAATTGTCTGTAGCTATTGACAAACAGCACTTTTCCACAATAAGGGTTGGGCGCAAGGAAATTTATTCAGGCACAACCCTGATTAAAAGGGCACTATACCTGGTCGCGATTCATGGATTTTGTACCTAGTGTCCGTCCAGAAACGAGGATTTTTGTTCGAGATCAAGGCCTGCGAAAAATTTTACCACAGGCATATAGTTGATCTTCCGAGGATAAAATTTTGAGCATAACGCCGAGATCGGGCAAAAAGACCGTTTCTGGATGGGCACTACCTAATAAGGAAAGCTACTACCATGAAAATCTATACGTATCCTTCAAAATCGGCTGAAAAAAAGGTCATATCTATTGTTAACCGTGGCCTTGACATTAAGAAAAAAGATGTCGTTGCGGTGACGCGAATTTTAGAGGATGTAAGAAAAAATGGTGATGACGCCCTCATTCGGTATGCGAACCGTTTTGATTCACCGGGTTTGACGATTGAATCGCTTCAGGTAACACCCGGTGAAATTAAAACGGCTGCAAACCGTGTAGACCGTTCCTCTATGCGCGCATTAAATCATGCAGCCGCTCAGATAGAGGCGTTTCATAAACAGCAAACCTGCAAATCCTGGATTACCATGGAACGGCCGGGGACCCTTCTTGGCCAGCTGGTGAATCCTGTCGATAGGGTCGGGGTTTACGTGCCCGGCGGTACAGGGGGAAAGACTCCCCTGGTTTCTTCGGTTCTAATGGGCGTCATTCCTGCCCGAATTGCCGGTGTTAAGCAAATCTCAATGGTAACGCCGCCCATGAAGGATGGTACCGTAAATCCACACCTTCTGATTGCGGCCCGAATTGCCGGTGTCGACGCTGTATACAAGGTTGGTAGTGCCTGGGCAATTGCTGCTCTGGCCTACGGTACGCAAACGGTTCCCCAAGTCGATGTTATCGTCGGACCTGGAAATATTTATGTGACCCTGGCGAAAAGGATTGTTGCCGGAACCGTTGGAATAGATATGATCGCCGGTCCGAGTGAAATCCTAATTATTGCTGACGGCACGGGAAATCCCGAATTTGTGGCCGCAGATCTTCTTTCCCAGGCCGAACATGATCGCTTAGCTTCAGCCATATTGGTAACCAATTCCAAAGCGACGGCAACGGCCGTTGCCCATGCTGTCGAAGACCAGCTTAAAACCCTTATTCGGAAAGAGATCGCCAAAGAATCGCTTGCCAGGTATGGCGCGATAATGGTTGTACCCGATTTATCCACAGCTTTAGCGCTGTCAAACAGGATTGCGCCGGAGCACCTTGAGCTTCAAATCGCTGATCCCTTCGCGTATATCGGGCAGGTCCGCAATGCCGGGGCTGTGTTTATGGGGAAATACACCCCTGAACCAGTGGGTGATTATATTGCCGGCCCCAATCATGTGCTTCCGACGGCAGGTACGGCACGATTTGCATCAGCTCTTTCCGTCGATCATTTTATCAAGAAAACCAGCCTCATCCATTATTCCAAGGCTGCCTTCAAACGCGAAGCAAAAGACATCATCCGTCTGGCTGAAATCGAAGGCCTGGATGCGCACGCGAAGACCATAAAAATCAGATTGTAGCAGCATGCGACCGTCAACACTGAAATCCGATTGCTGTCCTCTGATTTTTCTGTCACGTCCTTTAGAGCAGCTGCATTTTTCGAAGGCGACTACTTAAAAGTTGAATGACCTCACGGGAAACACTTCTGTTGGATAGCAGCAGTTCTTCAAAATTATCCGGGGTGATGAATAGCAGGACCGATTCGGTTTCAGCGACGGCTGTTGCCGTTCGACGCTCCTTTAGCAGATAGGCCATTTCACCTAAAATCTCTCCCGCTCTAATTGTGGCTATTTTTTTCTCGATTCCGTCCATCTTACGATAAATGCCGATATCACCCTGGTAGATAAAATAGATATCCGAGCTTTTTTCTCCTTCTCGGAAAAGCATTTCTCCAGGTTTATAATTTATCGCGTATTTTTCAAAAATACGTTTGGGGTGACTGAAAAGGAATTTTTCAATCTTTTTCCCTTTTATATTTTGATTTAACTGGAATAAATACATCCGTTCAAGCACCAGAATGTCTATTTTATCAGATACAAAAGTGAATTCCGCAAAGAAAAAGAAAAGGATAAAGGAAAAATGAACCCAGAGTAGCATCAGTATCAAAGTGGCAAGTACGCCATAGACGACATTGAATTGAGCCACACTGAAAAACTTTAAAAACAGCATATGAAGCAAAATAACGCATAGGGAACATAATACAGCCCCCACAAGGCTGGGGCCTGTTTTCGGTTTTTTTAACGGTACAAACCGATACACCAGAAAAATCATCAGAAAGGTAGCCAGAAACGGAAAAACATTTCTTAGCGGTGGAAGCAGAGATTGGAAAAGCGTCTGGATAACACCGTAGTTGCCCAGGAGGGTCTGTAGAAAATTTAGACCGATGCTTATAAAAGTGAACAGAACGGTTACCAATAGCAGGACGGACAGGATGAGAATGGAGAAGATATAGGTCACGACAGGGGCCCGGATTCTTTCTGAAGGAAAGATTGCGCCTAAACCGCGTTGAATACCGGTTACAATCCAGCTGGCGGCCCAAAGCAGACTCAGCAACCCAAAGATTCCGACGGCCGTGGTGCTCACATTCATCAAACCGATTTTGACAAGAAGATCCTTGTCCAGATTCTCATTTAAGGTTCTTAGAAATACGAAGAAGTAATCTGAAACTTCCGGATAAGACGTCAAGTAGCGGCCAAACGAAATGAGAATTATAATAAAAACAGGTGTAATCGACAAAAGGAAAAAAAAAGCGGAAGCACCGGCATGATTAATCAACTCATTCCTAAGAAAAAAATTTATAGAGAGGATGATTTTTTGCAGAAAAACTTGAAAATGCTTCCATATAAAATTGAGAACTCGTTCAGTGTGCACGGTGTGTATCATTCCCAAAGCTCCCCACCTGGGACTTATTTTAAAGCGCTTGTTCTTTGGTATGATAATTTTAAGTCCCTCTTTTTAACTCTTTCTGGAAGTTACGGCCTGAAATGAGGAAATGATCCGTTTCACTTTGGTGCTCTTGCATTTTGGGCACTTGATTTTTTTCTTTTCGGATTCTGAGATTTTTAAATTCAAGTCAAACGGCTTTTTACACTTTTCACAAATAAACTCATACGTGGGCATGGTAAACTTCCTTTCACCAATAAGGTTTAGTGCCTGAACGAAAACTGCTATTTTCCCCAATTTCGGCGTCAGGCTCAGATTTTAATCCTCAAAATACGCTAATGTATTCCTGTGGTTAAAATCTTCGCCTTCCTTGAACTTGGAAAAACTATCTAGTTTTCGTTCGGGCACTAAATAAATAAGTTTTTTCTCAAAACCTGTCAAGGACTTTGAGTCTGTTATTTTGGATATAGCATGATTTTGATTCGTCCATTCCATTTTTTTTTCAAAAGCCGGCCGTCATCTGGACATGTCATCTTCTACAATTGCCAAAACGCTTATAGTCAAGGACGTACCCAGGCCCTTGTGGAATAATGACGTAAAATAATATGGCTTTTCAGCTAAACAAGTGATAGTTTGGCAACGCAATCAATTGCTCGATTCAAACAGGGGGAGGTAATACCATGTGCATATTTGATAACAGTGAATATGATAACCATGAGCAAGTTCTATTCTGCCGTGACGAAGATGCAGGCCTGTTTGCTATTATTGCCATCCACGATACAACCTTAGGGCCGGCCGCAGGTGGCTGTCGAATGTGGTCCTATGTCTCCATTGAGGATGCCGTGACGGATGTACTGCGTCTCGCGCAGGCTATGAGCTATAAGAACGCCTTGGCTGATTTACCCCTTGGGGGAGGTAAGTCGGTCATTATTGGTGACCCAAACAAAGATAAGAATGAGAAACTCCTGATTGCCTTTGCTCGATTTGTCCAGCGTTTAGGTGGGCAGTATTACACCGCTGAAGACGTCGGCATCGGTATCAATGATGTGGAGGTGCTGTCCCAAGCCAGCGATTATGTTTTTGGTTTAGTCACAACGGGTGACCCCTCACCCTTTACGGCCCGTGGTTGTTTTGAAGGTATCAGGGCTGCCGTGAAGAACAAATTGGGTCGTGATCACCTCAAAGGTCTCAAGGTGGCTGTGCAAGGTGTTGGCAATGTTGGTCGATACGTATGCAAATATTTACACGAAGCGGGTGCTAAGCTCATCGTTGCCGATGTGAAAGCTGAGTCCGCGACATACGCTGTTGAAAACTTTGAGGCCAAAGCTGTCACTCCTCACAAAATTTACGCACAAGATGTTGACATTTTTTCTCCGTGTGCCATGGGCGGAATCCTAAACGATGACACCATCCCACAACTCAAGGCCAGTATCGTAGCAGGGGCGGCAAACAACCAGTTGGCTGAAGCACGCCATGGTCGACTCATCCATAACAAAGGGATTTTGTACGCGCCGGACTATGTGATCAATGCGGGCGGTATGCTCAATGCATCGGGTGATATTTTTGGAAAGTATGATGTCACCCAGGTGATGGAGCGTGTGACAGGCCTGTACGACGCTACGCTTCGAATTTTTGAAGTGGCAGAGCAAGAAAACCGACCCACGAATGAAGTTGCGGATGACCTGGCGCGTCAGAAAATCGAGGCTGGAAAGGCATTGAAGAAGTCTTGATGAACTTGTAGACGTAATCTCCAATCTAAATTTGACGGTTTCGTAAAAAGTCCAACTTCTGCGTTGTGCTGCATTTCGCAATCATTCAACGTACGATAAGTACGCCTCATGATTACAAAAATTGCACGCCTTGAATTTGAACTTTTTACGAAACCGTCTAAATCGGACTTTTTACGACGCCATCAAACTTGAATCCTAAAACAAATCATAAGAGAAGTCTTTATTTTTCCTTAGAAAACCTGGTTCTCCCCCGAATAGCGGGATCTTCGATGGGCAAGGATTCTTTACTTTCTTATTCAACCATCATGCTTCAGGATGCACATAAAAGCAAGAATATATGATAAAACAGAGCAGACTAAAATCGTTGAAATTCCCGAACTGATTGCGATTTGTGCAGATAAGATGGAGCTTAAG
>JAFDFH010000231.1 GCA_019309945.1 Deltaproteobacteria bacterium | reverse complement strand
CAATAGTTAAAAAACGCGGCCCCCAATTGAATGCGTTCATCAACAGTACAAAAACATAAAGGCCAAATTTCCAATTTCTATTTTCTAATTTCAACGTTCCGTGAACGGTTACAGATATTGAAAAGATACATCTTTCAATTCCCAAGTTCCTGAATTCCTAAATTTCACGTTTGTTCAATTTTCAGGCAAACAACACCTAAACAAGCAATCACAACCACTTGACAACTCAACTACTCGACCACTTAACGAGGTCTGCATTTTCGATTTTACGCAGTTTACAATGACTCCTCTCACCGTTCGATCCCATTATTCGTTGATGTGGGGTACAGACTCTATCCAGCGCATTTGCAGCACTGCCAGGCAATTAGGCTATAATCGCTTAGCGCTGACAGATACCGACAATCTCTACGGGTTGTGGCCTTTTTTAACCGCTTGCAGGCGGGAGGGCATTACGCCCATTGTGGGTGCCGAGCTGACCGATTGCGGCAGCATGCGTCGCGCTGTCTGTCTGGTGGAAAACGACACGGGCTATCGCAACCTCTGCCGTCTGCTGACCCGCCGTCACACAGACGATGAATTCGAACTGGAAACAGCTCTGGTGACCCATGGAAGCGGGTTGATTGTGCTCACAAGGGACGCCGGGCTTTTAACGATGTGCCATGACGCCGGTTTATGTGTTGCCGCCGCTATGCCTCGAAAGCCTTTGTTGTCTTCCCATCGGCTGTGTCGGTGCTCTACACACCTCGGTGTACCGCTGGTCGCGACGCCGGGAAGCTTTTTTATTGATCCCAAAGATTTAGCTGTTCATCGCATTCTGCGGGCCATCGAAGGCAATACGGTTTTAGCACGTCTTGTTCCCGGAGATGTTGCTCCGGCCGACGCCTGGCTGGCGGGTCCTGAGGAATATGCCCGACGCTTTGCAATACGTCCGGGGGCCATCCAGGCTACCGAGGAACTCGCCGAAAGGATTACGTTTAGCGGTCCGGATTTCGGCCTGGTTTTAGCGCCCTGGCAGGGCCGCAAGGGCCAAGAGGCCGCCCAATGCCTGCGCCGGGCGGCCTATAAGGGGGCCCGGCATCGTTACGGGGAAGACCTTCCGGAACCTGTGGTGGAGCGCCTTGAACACGAATTGCGCATTATAGCGGATATGAAATTCTGCGCTTATTTTCTGATTGTGCGGGATATTGTAACCCGAAGTCCGCGAACCTGCGGTCGGGGTTCAGGGGCCGCCTCCCTGATTGCCTATTGTCTGGAGATAACCAATGTCTGTCCCATTAAACACAATCTTTACTTCGAACGCTTTTTAAATCCTGGGCGCAAAGATCCGCCCGACATTGATGTCGATTTCGCGTGGGACGAGCGCGACGATGTTTTACAAGCCGTGCTTGCTCAATATAATGGCCATGCCGCAATGGTTTCCAATCATGTGTGTTTCCAACCTCGTATGGCGATCCGGGAAGTCGCAAAGGTGTATGGGCTCACCGATGGTGAGATCGGTCAGATTTCAAAACGATTGCCCTGGTTTTGGCGCACCCGGGAATCAGATAGCGACCTTCTGGCGCATATAAAGCAACGGCCGGAAATGAAATCCCTCGATTTCCCCCACCCCTGGCCGGAAATCATGGGATTCGCCCGGCGGATCATCGGCATTCCGCGCTATTTGTCCGTGCATCCCGGGGGCATGGTCATCACGCCAAACCCTATCGATGATTATGTGCCGGTGGAACGCGCACCCAAGGGTGTGCCGATCATCCAATGGGAAAAGGACAGTACCGAGGCGGCCGGACTCGTGAAGATCGATCTGCTGGGTAATCGCAGTCTGGGAGTGATCCGGGATGCGGTAGGCAATATTTGTGAAAACGGTATCGTTTTTGACGAGTTCCACTGGGAACCGGAAGATGATCCCGCCACCCGGGATGCGGTGGCCCGGGGTCAAACCATGGGGTGTTTCTACATCGAAAGCCCGGCTATGCGATTGCTGCAGCAAAAGGCGGGAGAGGGCGACTTTGAACATCTGGTGATTCACAGCAGCATCATTCGTCCGGCAGCGAATGAATATATCCGGGAGTATCTTCGACGGCTCCATGGCGGCGAATGGGACCCGATCCACCCGCTTTTGGCTGATGTGCTGGATGAGACCTTCGGCATCATGGTTTATCAAGAGGATGTATCCCGGGCAGCCGTAGCACTGGCCGGTTTCTCCCATGCCGAGGCCGACGGGCTGCGGAAAATATTGTCTAAAAAGGACCGGGAACGCCGGCTGCATGACCTTTACACCCGTTTTGCCACGGGGGCCAAGGCCCGTGGGGTATCTGAAAAACAGATCGCTGCTATTTGGGCCATGATGATGAGTTTTAGCGGCTACTCGTTTTGCAAACCCCACAGCGCATCTTACGCCCGCGTTTCCTTCCAGGCAGCTTTTCTCAAGGTTCATTACCCGGCTGAGTTCATTGCGGCGGTGATCAGTAACCAGGGCGGCTTTTACAGCACATTCGCCTATGTTTCGGAAGCTCGGCGGATGGGGCTTGAAATTCTGGCACCCGACGTTAACACAAGTGGCATTCCCTGGACCGGTCGGAGCAAGGCCGTTCGTGTCGGCCTGATTTCGATCAAAGGGTTGAAGCGTGAAACCCAGGCTAAAATCGTATCCCAACGACGTCAAGGGACCTATCTCGACATCCGTGACTTTTTAAGCCGAGTAGGTCCTGATGACGCGGAAACGCGGGCGTTGATTCATAGTGGTGCCCTGGACGCCTTCAATTCTGGTGGGAATCGGGCTGAGCTTTTGTGGGCACTGGCCCTATGGCAGAAATCAAGACCCGTCCGGTCCGCGAACCGGAACCTCTTTGACAGCATTCCTGACGTGCGTGATGGTCGCCTTCCTCCGCTGCCTCCGGAGAACGAGCGCCAGCGTCTCAGGCGCGAATTTTCCGTGCTTGGATTTTTGTGCGACCGTCATCCCATGGCGTTGTACAAAGACGTCCTGAAAAACATCCGAAGGGTCGAGGCCGCCCATCTGCAGCGATTTATTGGAAAGCGGGTGCGGTTGGCTGGATGGCTGGTTACCGGAAAAGTGGTCCGTACGAAACAGGGCGACCCTATGGAATTTCTGACTTTTGAGGATGAAACCGGAATTGTCGAGACCACATTTTTCCCGAATACCTATCGCCGTTTCTGCCACATGATCGACCGCGGGCGGCCTTACCTCCTATCGGGAAAGGTTGAAGAAGACTGGGGGGCAATTACGCTGACAGTGGAAAAAGTAGAGGCGATCCGGTGATGGCGTAAAAATCAAAAGGGGCTCTTCCTTATGACTCCTGGAAAGCCCCCTGAACGCAGGAAGGGAATCCCTTCCATGCGATGCTCAATGTCTTTTTTCTAAATGTTTCAAAGCCGCTTCAGCACTCTCAGCAACTTGTACTGTGTAGCCCAACTTGTCAAGAATTTTAAGCATCGAGTCCCTTTGGGATTTTTCTTCATCGACAAATAAAATTTCTATTTTAGCCATAATACATGTCCTGGAATTGCAACGCAACCCCGGTAGTTAAAGTTTATCGAGTTCAATGCTTAACGTATATTCATTTGCCCCTGAAACCTTTGAAATTTTAAATCCCAATTTTCGCCCTAATGTTAGCATCTGGGTATTTTGAGCTAAAACGATTCCCCATACCTTTTCAATCTCGTAATTTTTTGCAATTGACAGGCAGCGCTTGAGAAGTTCCGCGCCAATGCCTTTGCCCTGCCATGGGTCCCCGACGACAACTGAGAATTCCGCCTGTTTTTGGTTCGATTCAACGATAAAACGGCCAACCCCCAGCATTTTTTCGGTGGATTCTGATTCCTGAATGGCAACGAGTGCAATCTCCCGGTCGTAGTCGATTTGGGTGAACCGGGCGAGCATATGATGGGGGAGATGCTTTAGGGGGCTGAAAAATCGAAAATAGACACTCTGGGGCGAAAGCGATTCAAAAAGCGCCACCAAAAGGGGCGCATCTTCGGGTCTGATGGGTCTGATGAATAGTTCTCCAACCGCCTCATTTATAACGCGGGCCTCATACTGGTTGGGGTAGGGACTGATCACCAGATGGAGGGGCGCCTGGATCTGAGTGGGTTTTAAAAGAACCCGGGCATCGGCAGCACAGGCATCGGTTCCTGATACCATCAACGGGTTGATATCGAGTTCTTCAATTTCGGGAAAATCGGTTACCAATTGGGACAATCGAATCAGGATTTCTTCGAGCAGCGCCAAATTCGCCGGCGGGTAATTTCGATATCCCCGGAGGAGACGATAGACTTTTGTTTCCTCCATGAGTCTGCGGGCCAACAGACGGTTTAACGGGGGCAGTGCAATGGATCGGTCTCTTATGACTTCGGTCATGACTCCTCCCATACCGAACAGCACGACCGGTCCGAAATCCCGATCTTTTTTGCAGCCCAAAATAAGCTCATAATCCGGGCGTTTGAGCATTGGCTGAATCGTTACCCCTTCAATGGTGCTGTCCGGATGGGAAAGATGCACCCTCTCCATCATCGTATTAAAAGTATCCCGTACGTCCGTTGTTGTTTTTAAATCCAACTGAACGCCGCCGACATCGGATTTGTGAGTAATGTCGCGGGAATGGATTTTCATCACAACAGGAAAACCCATCGCTTCCGCTTTTTGGACGGCTTCATCGGCTGAGACGGCGATTTCGG
Organism: Deltaproteobacteria bacterium; assembly: GCA_019309945.1. Taxonomy (GTDB): domain Bacteria; phylum Desulfobacterota; class Desulfobacteria; order Desulfobacterales; family JAFDFH01; genus JAFDFH01. The sequence goes on along the minus strand of JAFDFH010000231.1, from coordinate 70 downwards.
TCCGGTTAACAGGAATACCGTAGGTCGAAAGTAAGAGCTTTGACTCTACTTCCGTTAAAAGGGCAACTTT
>JAFDFH010000230.1 GCA_019309945.1 Deltaproteobacteria bacterium | reverse complement strand
GGATGGTGGCCGGGATTCCGGTTAAGATTAAATGAATCACAAAACCATGAAAGGGCCGAAACACGAAATAAGCAAGTTCGTTCGCTTGGTTTATAATTGGTCGTAGCAATTCCGAGACGTTAAATTATGAAAGGCCTCATCTCCGCGATACAGTTCCTCACCATTATTCCGATTGGAAAACATGGGACTTTCGATTCCAAAAGGATGGTTCCCTATTTCCCGGTGGTGGGCCTTATCCTGGGAGCGCTGCTGGCCATCTTTGATCAGGCGGTTTTACGATTATGGCCGGCGCCTGTTGCCGCTCTTCTCGATGTCGTTTTTCTGGCTATTATAACCGGGGCCCTTCATATCGATGGCCTGGGCGACACCGCGGACGGCCTCTATGGGAATTGGCCCAGGGAAAAGGCGCTTGCCATCATGAAAGACAGCCGCACCGGTGTGATGGGACTCGTCGCCATTGTGATGGGACTATCGCTAAAATGGGGCGGCATTATGTGCCTGGATGCTCACCGGAGCCTTTTGTTAATTATAATCCCTGCCTATGCAAGGGGTGGCATGCTATCCGGTATACGCTTTCTCGAATACGGGCGACCTGAGGGCGGTACCGGTCACGCGCTTTTTGACGAAGTCCTCCACCCTTTTGTCTTTATGGGATTACTCATACCCGTAGCCCTAAGTTTCTTTATCGGGTGGAGGGGCATCTGGCTCAATTTTATTTTTGTTTTTTTAACGATCACCATTCTGTTTTTCTATAAAAAGCGGATTGGATGTATTACCGGCGACATGTTAGGGGCAATGGCCGAAATTTTAGAATCAATGCTCTTTTTGCTGGTTGCGGCAGGAGGTTTTTCATGATCAAGGGTCACGGGGGTAACATATTTGAGGTGGCGCAGAGGCTCGGATGCGCGCCGGCAGATATTTATGACATGAGCAGCAACGTGAATCCATTGGGCCCTCCCACGGGCCTTGTAACGTTCCTTTTAGAAAATATCCACACGATCAATGCCTTGCCCGAAGTCGATGCCGGCAAGGCTGTGCATGCATTTGCGGACCGCTACAATGTTGATCCTGATCTCGTCCTGGCCGGAAACGGTACCACCCAATTCATTTATTCCATACCCCAGGTACTCCAAACCAAAAGAGCCCTGATCCTCGGCCCGACCTATGCAGACTATGCGGATGCATGCAATATGCACAACGTCAGCCACTCTTTTGTATTGGCCGAAGAATCGCACGCTTTTCAACCCGATCTTGACCCGGTAAGAAAACATGTCCAGGCCTTTGATACGGTTTTTATCTGCAACCCTAACAATCCCACGGGAGCCATTATTCCCGTGGCTGAACTTGATCTACTTTGCAGTGTCAATCCGAACACATATTTTGTAATCGATGAATCCTACTTGCCCTTTGTTCACGACGGTGAAAAAGAAAGCATGCTGAATAGCGGCCTTGCAAATGTTATTGTCCTGAATTCGATGTCAAAAATTTTCAGGATTCCCGGGTTAAGAATCGGATTCTTACGTGCATCCGAAAATACAATCGAAAAATTTACCCGCTACACGCTGCCCTGGAGTGCGAACAGCCTGGCCCAGAATGCCGTAATCTATTTGATGGAAAATAAAGCCGAAGTCGAAACATTTATCGAAGAAACTAGAACGTTTATCGAAACTGAAAAAAAACATTTTACACAAACGTTTAAGGATATTCCCGGAATACGAATTTATCCGAGCACGACCTCTTTTTTACTTGCCGGATTGTTTGAAAATTATCTTGCCGAGGATGTCTGCGCGTATCTGCTCCAGAGTAGAATCCTCATCAGAAACTGCGCAAATTTCAAGGGCCTTTCGGATCGTTTTATTCGAATTGCCTTTAAAACAAGGGAAATCAATGCCTTTTTGGAAGAAAGGCTATTGACGTTTTTCAATCGCTAAGAGTTGATGAACTTTTTTTTACGAATTCATTAAATTTTAAGAGGATTTTTTTAAATGGATGAAAAAGTACTTGAGTGCCCGGTTCGTGATGAAATCAACGATTTTTGTTCCTGTCCAAAAACAGATTGCGAAAATCATGGACTCTGCTGTGTATGTATTATCGCACATAAAAACAGGGTGGATGATCCCATATTAAAACGTTTTCCCCATTGCTTAAGAGATCTGGTAAAAGAAGCAATGGGCGAATAAATAAGGAAGCTATGCGCGCGATTAAACGATCACACATCCGCCTGCTCGTCAACCGATTCAAAGACTGCTTTTTATTCTATCGAGATATCCTCGATTTGCCCGTAAGGTACGGCGATGAGAATTCAAATTATGCTGAATTTAAATCCGATGCGATCCATATCGCTTTATTTAAACGAATACTCATGGCTAAGGTCGTGGATAAAGCGGATCAACTGTTAGATGCAGATATCCAGGATCGGGTAGCCCTCGTTTTAAGGGTGGATGATGTAACGGCTGTTTACAAAAAATTAATGGCAAAAGGAGTTGAGTTTGTCACAGGTCCGGTCGCGAGGAAAGAATGGGGCTGCCGAACGTCCCATTTGCGGGACCCTGACGGCAATTTGATTGAAATAAACGGTGACCTGTAATTGGGTCACATAAAAAAACCTTGACAAAATCATTAATCCCGTTCATATTAAAAAAAGATACAAATTGATGTGAATCGTGCATCTTAATGGTACCCCTTTAAGGGTATAATAGGGAAACCGGTGAAAATCCGGTACGGACCCGCCGCTGTAATCGGGGACGAATCCTGCAATGAGTCACTTATCCGTCATTAAACGGGTGGGGAAGGCGCAGGAAGTGAGACTTTTGAAAAATGTTTATTTTGCAAAGGTCTCAAAGTCGGATGATCCGAGAGTCAGAAGACCTGCCATTTAGGTTCATGTTTGAGGTGATGGCAAATCCTCAAGCGAATTATCGCTTGGGGATTTTTTTATTTTAGGCAACAAAATCAGGAATTTTAAAGATGCAAGCCGCCATTCTGGTTGAACCCGGCCGATTAAAAATAGGAGCAACACCGACCCCGGACTGCCCTGCCGGGGGAGTGCTTGTGAAAGTGAAAGCATGCGGAATATGTTCATCCGATGCGAAGATGATGGCGCAAGGACATCGGGCCTTGGTCTATCCCAGGATCCTGGGCCATGAAATGGCAGGGGTGGTTGTTGAGAGCCGTGCCCGACAGTTCCAAGCAGGTGATCGAGTGCAGGTCGCTCCGGGTCTTCGCTGCGGAAACTGTATTCAATGCCGCCGGGGAGCAGATAACCAGTGCGAAAGCCGGGAAATTTTCGGTTTCACAACAGATGGCGGTTTTGCCGAATACATTCCCATACCCCTGAAGGGGCCGGTTGTCGGTTCCCTAAGCCTCCTCCCGGAAAACGTCAGCTATGACGCGGCTACCCTGGGTGAACCGATTGCCTGTTGCATGAACGCCCAGGATAAAATCGGTACCAAACCCGGAGATACGGTTTTAATTATCGGGGCGGGGCCATTGGGACTTCTGCACGGTTATGTCGCCAGGGTTAGGGGTGCTGAAAATATTCTGGTTAGCGAAATTCAGGCACCTCGCAGAAAAACGGCGATCCCTACCTGGGCCGATCAGGCTATCGATCCGGCGGATGCAAATCTGTTTGAGACCGTGATGGATGCCACCCATGCAAAAGGGGTAGATGTCATTATCTTTGCCTGTTCCCAAATGGGGCTGGATGAAAAATTCATCAAATTGCTGGCCCCGGGCGGCAGGGTAAGTGTTTTCAGCGGCATGTCTCCTCCCGTCGCCCAAATTCAATTGGATTTAAATATGATCCACTACAATGAAATAAAAATTTCCGGGGCCTATGGTTGTACTGCGCATCAAAATACCGAAGCGATCAAATTGATCGCTTCAGGCAAATTACCGATAGGTGAACTGATCACCAATCGGGTTGCTTTAGATAATATTGAGGAAGGCCTCGAACACACACAGGCAAGCAGGGCCTTGAAATCAATACTTGAAATCAATAATGGAGGTGCAAGATGAATGACAGAGCCAAGCTATTTGGGAATTCCATCAACCGTCTGATTGCCGGTGAAGATCTTTCCCGTGAACAAACCCGGGATTTGTTTGCTGAGATTCTAAGGGGCGAACAAACCGACATCCATCAGGGTGCCTTTCTGTCGGCAATTACGGCCAAGGGGCCTAGCCCCAGAGAAATTGCAGGAGCGTGGCAGGCAATTTACGATCTCGACACGGTTAAAGTGTCGCCCAACACCCCCAAACCCCTTTTAGACAATTGTGGCACCGGCATGGACAGCTTCAAAACGTTTAATATCAGCACATGTTCGGGAATCGTAGCGGCCGCAGGCGGCGTCTGCCTTGCCCGACACGGCGCAAGGGCCATCACCTCTTGTTGCGGCACGGTCGATCTCTGTGAAACCCTTGGTGTTGATGTTGAGTGTCCGGCTGAAACCGTCAGAAAAAGCATTGAAACAAGCGGTATCGGACTTTTTAACGGAATGAGCCCTGGAATACATCCCCAGGCCCTTTTCAGAATCCTTTCCCAGATGAGCTTCGGCAGTATCCTAAACATCGCCGCTTCCCTCGCAAATCCTGCGAATCCAAAATATGGGGTACGGGGGGTTTATTCGGAAGAAATGGTAACTCCGGTCATCCGGACCATGAAAGAGATCGGTTTTAAAAAAGCCATGGTGTTTCATGGCACCAGCGGAAACGGGGTCGGAGGTATGGATGAGCTTTCGCCCGTGGATAAAAGCTTTATCGCTGAACTAAAA
>JAFDFH010000229.1 GCA_019309945.1 Deltaproteobacteria bacterium | reverse complement strand
TGATTACCTGAAAAAAGGCGACGAGCTGGTTATGATCGGACCATTTGGAGAGTTTTATCTTCGAGAGTCGGACAGAGACATCTTGCTTATTGGCACTGGATCAGGTCTCGCCCCGATGCTTTCCATCCTTTATCAACTCGAAGAAGAACACATTAAGAGAAACACCAGGCTCTTCTTCGGAGGAAGGACCACCAGGGACCTCTATTACATTGAAGCGATTAAGGAACTGGAAGAAAAAATGCCCCACTTCACGTTTGTGCCTACCCTTTCGAGAACAACGGAAGAGGAAAACTGGCAAGGGGAAAAAGGTCGCGTAACCGGCCTGATAGAAAAGTTTGTTCCTGAAGGGGCTCATACCGATGCGTATCTCTGTGGTTCTCCGGCCATGGTGGAATCCTGTATCGATTCATTGAAGAAGAAAGGTATTCCTGACGAGAAAATTTTCTGCGATAAATTTGAATAAGCCAGGCTTTGAAGAAAGCATTTATCTTAAAAAGGCTAGGAGGCTGTCCGAGAATAGTGTTCGCAGCGAGATCGAGCGAAAATTTCGTCGACAAGGCGGAAAGGACAAAATCACCGGAGGCGCAGCTAATGCTACGTTGAGGATATTTTGGCCTTTCCAACGCGGTCGACGGAGTTTGCAGCCGATCGCAGCAGAAGGCTATTGTCGGACAGCCTCCTAAAATTCCAGTGTCTTAACCGACCGGGGAAAAGGTATTACATCCCTGATATTCTGCATGCCGGTCACAAACTGTATGAGCCGTTCAAACCCCAGGCCGAATCCCGAATGGGGAACACTGCCAAAACGGCGAAGCTCCAGATACCACCAGTAATCAGCAGGATCCAGCCCGAATTCCGTAATTCGTTTTTCAAGTTTATGGTAATCTGATTCCCTTTCGCTTCCGCCGATTATTTCCCCAAGGCGCGGCACCAGGATGTCCATAGCCCTCACCGTCTTATTGTCATCGTTGAGTTTCATGTAGAAGGCTTTAATCTCTTTTGGGTAATCTATTACTATCACCGGAAGACCATAAATCTTTTCGGTAAGATATTTTTCATGTTCACTCTGAAGATCCTCACCCCAAGTAACAGGAAATTCAAAATCCGCATGTGCTTTGGTTAGCTGTTCAACCGCTTCAGTATACGAAATCCTCACAAAGCTGCTTCGTGCTATGTCTTCAAGATTATCAATCACACCTTTACTGATTCTCGTATTGAAAAAGTCCATATCATCCGGGCAATTTCCCAGTATATAGAGAAATATATATTTCAGGAACTCCTCTGCAACATCCATGTTTAAATGCAGATCACAAAAAGCCATCTCCGGCTCTATCATCCAGAACTCCGCTAAGTGCCTCGATGTGTTTGAATTCTCGGCCCTGAACGTAGGGCCAAAGGTGTAAATATTCTTAAGAGCGCACGCATAGGTTTCTCCTTCAAGCTGCCCGCTTACGGTAAGAGAAGCCTGCTTGCCGAAGAAATCCTTTGAGTAATCCACCTTGCCGTTTACGACAGGCGGATTCCCAATGGGCAGCGTGGTAACCTGAAACATCTCACCCACCCCCTCGCAGTCACTTCCGGTAATAATCGGCGTATGGACATATACGAAGTCCCGTTCCTGAAAGAACTTGTGTACTGCAAAGCTCATGGCGCTTCTTACCCGTGCAACAGCGCCAAAGGTATTGGTGCGCGGCCGCAGGTGCGCAATCTCCCTGAGAAATTCAAAAGAATGTCTCTTCTTCTGAAGAACATAGTCAGGAGGAGTTTCACCGATAATTTCAATTGAAGAAGCCTTAAGCTCAACCTTCTGACCCTTGGCGGGAGAGGCAACAAGGTTCCCCTTTACCGAAAGGCTGGAGCCCGTAGTAATGGACTTGACAATTGATGCATAATCCGGAAAGTTTTCCTCAATAATAACCTGCAGGTTTTTTATGGTTGAACCGTCATTAATTTCTAAAAAAGAAACCCCTTTTGAATCTCTTTTTGTTCTTACCCATCCCTCTATCGTTATCTCCTGCTCTTGTGGCTCCATGAGAAGGATATATTTAATACCTGTTCTTTCCATACAGCAACCTCAAATTGACTTAAGCAATGATCAACGCCTGTTAATAATTTCTCGATCAACACTTTTCTTCGTTCGAAATAGCACACCGTGCGCAAATTGTAAATAGGCCATCTCACCCGTATTGTTTGACCTAGCCAAGGCATTGGCTCTATACTGGTGTGGGTCCCACAAATACCGTGTCTAAATGTCATCAACTTACTACCGGCTTTGGAACCTGCCGATTTATCCCCTGGAGCGCCAAATTGGAGTGCGTAGCGTAAAACATGCACGCATCATCAGGCAAAGAGGCGGTTACCGGAGTATTTGTAATTTCCCTTTACAACCCCGGCACTGTTCTGATATGAACATGCTTCTTCTGACCCATCACGTGAAGCCGGAACAGAAACGGATCAGAATAAAACTGAAAGGACCATCACTATGAACGAGCAGCACATCGTAAAAATAGCCCGGGAGTTAAAACTCGGACAAAAACAGGTCGCCGCGGCTGCAGACCTGCTTTTCCAGGACTGCACGGTCCCATTTATCGCCCGCTACCGAAAAGAGGCCACCGGCAGTATGGACGAAGTTGCCCTGACAGCGGTGCGCGACCGACTCCAGCAGCTTGCCGATCTTGACCAGCGACGCGAGGCCATACTCAAGTCCCTTGACGAGCGCGGGCTGCTGAATGACGAACTCCGCACCAAGATCGAGTCCGCACAAACCATGGCTGTGCTTGAAGATATCTATCTTCCTTTCAAGCCCAAGCGCCGCACGCGAGCCGGCATAGCCAGGGAAAAGGGCCTGGAGCAGCTAGCGAATCTGTTGCTGGAGCAAGGTGATAGCGACCCTGAGGCGGAGGCCGAAAAGTACCTTGATGAGGAAAAAGGCGTTGTAAGCGTCGATGAAGCCCTTCAGGGTGCCCGTGATATTATCGCTGAGCAGATCAGTGAGGATGAGCAGGCCCGCGCAGCGCTCCGAAGGCTTTTTGAAGAAAAGGGCACGCTGCGTTCAAAGGTGCCGGTCGGCAAAGAAGAGGAGGCCGCAAAGTACCGGGACTACTTCGAATGGGAGGAACCCGTCAAAAAAGCCCCTTCGCACCGAATTCTTGCCATACGGCGCGGCGAAGCCGAATCCCTCCTGATGATGCGCATCCTGCCCGATGAACAAGAAGCCCTCGCGATTCTTAAGAACCTGTTTATCAAAGGCGGCAATGTGGCTGCACGGCAGGTGGAAAAAGCTGTCGAGGACAGTTACAAACGCCTGCTGCTGCCCTCGATGGAGACAGATGCCCGCCAGGCAGTCAAAAAAAGGGCCGATGAGGAGGCGGTGCGGGTCTTTGCTGAAAACCTGCGTCAGCTGCTGCTGGCTCCGCCCTTGGGGGAAAAGCGGGTGCTTGCCGTTGACCCGGGGTTCCGCAGCGGATGTAAAATAGTCTGCCTTGACCGACAGGGAAAGCTTCTGCACAATAGAACCATCTACCCACACGAGCCGCAGAAACAGGTGGAACCTGCCGCGCAAATCGTACGGCAGCTATGCGGTGAGTTCAACATTGAATGCATCGCGGTGGGAAACGGTACCGCAGGCCGGGAAACAGAAAAATTTATTCGCGTCCTTGAGCTGCCGGGAACCCCCACGGTTGTTATGGTAAATGAAAACGGTGCCTCGGTCTATTCGGCATCGGCTGCAGCCCGGGAGGAATTTCCGGATCATGATGTAACCGTCCGGGGATCGGTCTCCATCGGCAGACGTCTCATGGACCCCTTAGCGGAGCTGGTGAAAATCGATGCCAAGTCGATCGGTGTAGGGCAGTATCAGCATGACGTGGACCAGAAGCTTCTGAAAGACAGGCTTGATGACGTGGTGATGAGCTGCGTGAACAGGGTGGGGGTGGAGGTCAACACTGCAAGCAAGGAGCTGCTCACCTATGTGTCAGGGCTTGGTCCCAGGCTTGCATTGAGCATTGTCCGTTACCGCAACGAGCAGGGCCCATTTGCAACCCGCAACGATCTTCTCAAGGTGCCCGGGCTCGGTCCCCGCGCATTTGAGCAGTCAGCGGGATTTTTTCGCATACGCAACGGGACTTCCCCCCTTGATGCAAGCGCGGTACACCCCGAAAGCTACGGAATTGTCGAGCAAATGGCATGTGACCTGAACTGCTCGGTCCAAGACCTGATGGAAAACAGCAGCCTGAGGGAGCGGATTAACCTTGAAAAATACGTTACCGAGACCGTCGGCATGCCGACCCTGCGTGACATTGCTGCCGAGCTTGCCAAACCCGGCCGGGACCCGCGTGAGTCTTTTGAAGCATTCAGCTTTGCCGAGGGCGTAACCTCGATGGATCACCTGCGGGAAGGTATGCAGCTTCCCGGCATTGTGACAAACATAACCAACTTCGGGGCCTTTGTGGATATCGGCGTTCACCAGGACGGGCTGGTGCATATCAGCCAGCTGGCTGACCGGTTTGTAAAAAATCCGGGCGATGTGGTGAAGCTGCACCAGAAGGTTGCGGTGACCGTGCTTACGGTAGACTCCGCGCGCAAGCGCATATCGCTATCCATGCGAAAGAATCCTCCTCGTTCGACAGATGCGCTGGAGAAAAAATAGGGAATATCTCCCATAAGCGCCAAGTTATTTTCGCACCGGATGGACTGTGGAAGGCTTACTTAAAAAGATGAACATCCAACATCGCCTGCCTGTGCGTCGCACGCAGACAGGAATGTTGAATGCCAAAAAAGCTGACAAA
>JAFDFH010000228.1 GCA_019309945.1 Deltaproteobacteria bacterium | reverse complement strand
GCAATAGTTGAAAAACTGGGCCCCCAATTGAATGCGTTCATCAACAGTACAAAAGCATGAAGGCCAAATTCCCAATTTCTATTTTCTAATTTCAACGTTCCGTGAACGGTTACGCAATTCTTTACCAATTTCACTGGATAGTATCTTTACTGTTTCCACCGGTAAAACTAGACCATTTTATTCAAAATCATAAAATTCACCCTATCTGAATTTGATTCCAAATAACTTTTATGTTATTTTTAATCAAAAGAATTCCTCGATGCTCTGCATCGGGGTTAATAAGATAAAAATCCTTTTTGATACCTCGCAGCTCTGCTGCGGGGTAGTTCATTAATGGGCTATCTTGGATTTGCGTTGCAACGCGAGAAGATCTCCGACGTTACCGTGTATTGAAACCTTTGAAAAATGCTCATTTTTGTTCAAGTTCAAGGAAGGCGAAAATTTTAACCACAGGAATACATTGAGTATTTTGAGGATTAAAATTTGAGCCTGACACAGAAATTGAGCCAAAAGGGGCATTTTGCAAAGGTCTCGTATTGGACATGGTTTGTTGTTGACACTCATCCGTCTTTTTTCTATATAAGCAAGGTTATGCGCTCGCTTTCCCGGGAAAAACGAGTACAAAGGTTTTGTTTTAAGATCCGAAAGGAGGAAAAAGCTCAATGGATCTCAAAGGATTAGCTGTAGATATCGGTTTGGATGAAGAAGAAGTGTTAGAATTGGTGGAACTTTTTTTTGAGACCAGCATGTCTGAGTTAGAAAAACTAAAAAAGGCTATGAATCAAAATGATACCGAGACAGTCGCTGAAACTGCCCATTCCATTAAAGGGGCTGCCGGGAATATGAGATTTGAAGAAATCTATGAACTGGCAAGCCAAATTGAGAAGAATGCCAATGAAAAAATTCTGGACGGACTGATGGCCAATGTTGTCTCAATCGATCAAGAACTTCAAAAAATATCCACATTCATAGCCCGGATAACCCGTTAAAGTTAAAAGTGAACCGGGGTAGTCCAGAAATGATCATCAGCATCTGCTATGTTTGTATGTCACTACATTAATTAAGTAGAGAGTAAGAAATGGAAAAGGTACTGATTGCAGAAGATAACCCTGTGCTTATAAAGATTCTCAAGGCCGGTTTGAAAAACTATGCAGATAAATTTGAGACGCTAACCGCGAGGGATGGTGAAGAGGCTATGGAAATCCTGGAACGGGAGCCTATTGCCCTGCTGGTAACCGATCTTCGTATGCCCAAGGTCGATGGGTTTTCTCTCTTGGCCTACATGAAGGAAAATCACCCGGAAATACCCTGTATCGTTATGACGGCTCACGGAACACTGCAACTGAAAGAAAAACTTAAACAGGACGTTCTGAGCTTCATCGAAAAACCTTTTGAAATAAAGGATCTGGCCCAGATCATCATTCCGGCTTTGGAGCAAAAATCACCAGGTGGATCTTTACATGGGATATCCATTGCCAGTTTTCTTCAGATGATTGAGATGGAGGAGAAAACGTGCCTGTTCGAGGTGGATTCACCAGAAGAAGGAAAAGGCTATTTTTATTTCGAGAAGGGTGTTCTGTACGACGCGGTCTATGGAAATTTAAAGGGCTTAGAAGCGGCGCTGCAACTCATTCCCATGGAGAATGCAAAAATTAGATTTAAAAATGTAGCCGGGGGCAAGCGCAAGATCGCAAGAAGAATTAAAAGGGAACTCATCCCTGTAATTATGGAGGCAATGAGGCTCAAGGATGAATCAAAGGTTGAAGAAGAAGGTGATCTTCAAAGCACCACGGATGACCTGCAGGGAGCATATGACTTTGATTTCTTAGAAGCGAAAGATGCATTCTCTGAGGCCCTTGCAGATGATATTTTTACAATGGATACGGATCCGGCTGAAATGATTCCTGAAGAAACAGCCGTTCCTGAAAAAACATTAAGTGAACCCGGCTCGGGAGAAATGAAGGATGACGCAATAATTAACCTGAAGGGGTACATCAATGAATTAAAAAATATTAATGGCTATAAGGCCTCGGCTATTTTGAATTTCACCGGGGAGGTCCTGGAAAGTGATTCAAAAGATCCGAATATCGATCTGGGTTACATTAGCGCAATGTTCAACGACATTTTTCTAGCGGCCAACAAGGTTTGCGAAAAAATTGGTTTTGAAGAAAACAGAGAAACCACGATCGTTACAGCTAAGGGGATTGTGTTGATGCGGAGTTCCGGAATACAATCCAGAACGCGAATTCATGTCATTTCAATCCTCGAATCGGACGGAAACCAGGCACTGATGAAGATGGAGATAGAAAGAATGATGCCTGCACTCGTGGCTGAACTTGATTAGAACGGGTTGCATAACCGAGGTTTCAGATAGATGAACGGAGTTAATTGACAACGATCCGACGTATCTCCATAATGTCTGTCACCCTTTGAAAAACCTTTATGATACCATCCTGTTTCAGTGTGGTCATGCCTTCCTTCATTGCCTGTTCAAAAAGCATCTCGGCCGAGGCTTGCTTTTTGATCATGCGTTTTATCTCAGGCGTGCCTTCCATCAACTCATGGATTCCAAGGCGCCCTTTATAACCGACTCCCGAGCATTCATCACACCCCACAGGGCGATAAAGCGTTAGTTCCGGGGTGTATTCTATTCCGCTATTATTGAAATATTCTTTTCCGTAATCCCCAACGATTTCTTCGAATTCTCCCTCGGACGGATGATACGACTCTTTACAACTATCGCATACCTTCCTGGCCAATCGTTGGGCCATTACACCGAGAAAGGCATCTGAAAAATTAAGCGGGTTGAGTCCCATGTCGAGTAAACGCGTAACAGTCTCAGGTGCGCTGTTGGTGTGAAGGGTCGAGAAAACCAGGTGGCCGGTTAAAGAGGCTTCAATGCCAATGGAAGCGGTTTCCTCGTCGCGCATCTCGCCGATCATGATCACGTCAGGATCCGCCCTTAGAAAGGCGCGCATAATCCTCGAGAAATCGAGCCCAATTTTAGGTTTGGCCTCCACCTGTCTCAGCCCCCCCTGGGTAATCTCGACCGGGTCCTCGGCTGTCCATATTTTAATGCTGGGTTTGTTGATATGACCTAAGGCAGCATGGAGGGACGTGGTTTTACCGGAACCGGTGGGCCCTACAACGAGCACCAAACCATAAGGTTGGGAAATTATTTTTTCGAGGATCTCCAGATTGCGTTCAATCAAACCCATTTGATCCAGTGCCATGGCGCCGGCCTTGGCCAGGATTCTCATCACGGCATCCTCATAACCCCCTGCAGTGGGAAGGGTGGCCACCCGGAGCTCAAAGGCAGGAACGCCTTTACGTTTAAACTTGATTTTCCCGTCCTGTGGGAGCCGTCTTTCAGCGATGTCAAGTCCGCCCATGATCTTGATCCTGGATAGGATCCCTCTGGCCAGGGCATTTGGAACCTGGATGTATTCCTGGCACACACCGTCCATCCGGAAACGAATCGAAGTGGCTTTTGAAACCGGCGAAGGCTCAATATGGATGTCGGATGCATTTTTTCGATAGGCGGCCACTAAAACCTGGTCCACCAGTTTTACAACCTGACCCGAAGCCTCCTCACCTTCATCATACTCATCTTCGCCCTCATCTTCCTCTTCAAAAGAAATATCCGGGATCAGATCGAAATCCTCCCCTTCCATCTCAGAAGCCTCATCCTCCCTCTCCTTTTTTGAATCAAAACAACCCTTGATAAACGCCTCGATATCCTCTTTAATGGCAACGCTAAAATTGATTTTCGATCCCAGCAATGTCTTTATGTTATCGGTTTTGGCCAGGTTGCGGGGATCATCAATCATGACTTCCACGATTTGTTTATCCCATGCAAAGGGCAGCCAGACATCATTCAAGAGAAAAGATTTTTTTAAATTAGTTAGCAACTCCGGCTGAATCGTGCACTCCGGATCATAGCTTTTGAAGGGACAGTCGTAAAAAAGAGCGAGTGATTCTCCGACATCTTCCTTTTTAATCTTAAATTGGTCGGTCAGGATGAATTCCACGCTCTTTTTTGTCTTTTTTGACAGCTCGAGCGCTTTTTTCAACTTTTCGGTGGTCACCAATTTTTGATTGAGAAGATAGTCATATTTCGAACCGGTAGAGAAGCCGGACTTTATTAATAGAAGTCGGTTTTGGATCTCCTCATTTTCCGGATCAGCGTCCTGCGCGGATTGGTAGAGTTCAAGAGCATGGTCTTTATGATCTTTGTTTTCCATTTCCAGCCCGAGCATGAATGCGATCTCAGCTTTTTTCGAATCACTGAATGCTTTTTCCTGGATCATGGTTTTTATTTTCTGGATTATTTCAGCAGCGGAATGGATTTTAAAGTAAGATTCAACCAGTTGGGGGATGAACTCTGCAAGGGGGTAGTCCAGATCAAACAGTCTTTCGTATTCGAAGATGGCATCTTCGTGGAGGCCCAGCTCTTTAAAAGCAGAGGCGCTGTCAGCAATGTTCATCGGGTCTTCATCAAGGGGCATTGCCGTTTTGATCAAGGAAATATCTTCCGCGGTAAGATGCTCAACGTCCTCTTTCTCCAGCTCCCCAATTTCCTTTTTTAATAGCTCAATCGCCTCTATGATGGTTTCCTTTTTCTGGCCATCTAGTTCGGGGGTGTCTAATAGAACCTGCTCATAAATGCCAATGGATTCAACTACCAATCCCATGGAGCGGTAAAGCTCCGCCTCTTTTATTTTGGTGTCTATATCAATATTTATGTTTGCCTGACTTTCATTCATTTTTGAATTCCTTTCAGGATCATAAGAT